>NZ_RZTE01000038.1:49758-57754 GCF_003997415.1 Mesorhizobium sp. M7A.F.Ca.MR.245.00.0.0
CACCGGTGTCGACCGCGCCGGCAAGCGCGTGCTGCTCGATGACGGCAGCGCGGTCGCCTACGACACGCTGGTGCTCGCCACCGGTGCCCGCCACGCCTATTTCGGCCACGACGAATGGGAGCCGTTCGCACCGGGCCTGAAGACGCTGGAGGATGCCACCAGCATTCGGCGGCGAATTCTCCTGGCCTTCGAGCAGGCCGAGCGGGAGACCGATCCCGCCAAGCGCCAGGCGTTGCTGACCATTGCGATCGTCGGCGGCGGGCCGACCGGCGTCGAGCTTGCCGGCACCATCATCGAGCTGGCGCATGACACGCTGCGCGGCGAATTCCGCAACATCGACACGCGGCAGACGCGCGTGGTGCTGATCGAGGCCGGCGACCGCATTCTGGCCAATTTCGCACCGAAGCTTTCCGACTATGCCAGCAAAGCGCTCGAGCGGCTCGGCGTGACGGTCGAGCTTGGCCGGGCCGTCACGCGCTGCGACGCCGAAGGTGTTGTGTTTGGCGATAAGCAACTGGCAGCCCGAACGATCCTGTGGGCAGCCGGCGTTGCCGCTTCGCCGGCCGCTGAATGGCTGGGAGCGAAGGCGGACCGCGCGGGCAGGGTGCTGGTCGAGCCCGATCTGACTGTATCTGGCAGCCCGGAGATTTTCGTCATCGGCGACGCCGCCCTTGTGCTGCGGCCCGATGGCCGGCCGGTGCCCGGCGTCGCGCCTTCCGCCAAGCAGGAGGGCCGACATGTTGCGGCCACCATCAAGGGCAGGCTCGGCGGCGACACGACCGCGCGTCCTTTCCATTACAGGCATGCCGGCGATCTCGCCACGATCGGCAAGCGCGCCGCGGTGATCGATTTCGGCTGGCTCAAGCTGACTGGCTGGGCGGCCTGGTGGCTGTGGGGAGTGGCGCACATCTATTTCCTGATCGGCTTTCGCAACCGGCTTGCGGTTTCGCTGAGCTGGCTATGGATTTACGCGACAGGCCAGCGCAGCGCGCGGCTGATCACCCAAGGCGACGACGACAAGGGCTGATTTCCTCGCCCCGATCGTTCATCCGCACGTCATCCGTTGCTGATCGAGTGGCGGCTTCATGCGCGCGACTTGTTGAATGGACTTAAGCAGGTTTCAGAGCGAAGTTCGCTTCGGGGCAGGGCTTGTCAGTTGTCGAAGGAGAAAACATGTCGCAACTGCTCCATCCCATATCCCGCCGCGATCTCCTTGCGGGCGCCGCCGCAGGGGCACTGATCATGCTGCATCCGTTCTCCGCCCGCGCTCAAGCCAACCAGGCGCATCTACGGATCATGGAGACCACCGACATCCATGTGAACGTGCTGCCTTACGATTACTACGCCGACAAAACGAACGACACGCTGGGCCTGTCGCGCACGGCGTCTCTCATCGATGCTGTGCGCAAGGAAGCCGTGAATTCGATGCTGATCGACAATGGCGACCTGCTGCAGGGCAATCCGATGGGCGACTACATCGCCTATGAGAAGGGGCTGAAGGACGGCGACCTGCATCCGATCATGAAAGGCATGAACCTGCTTGGCTACGAGTGCTCGACGCTGGGCAACCACGAGTTCAACTACGGCCTGTCGTTCCTGGATAAGGTGCTGGCCGGCGCCAATTTTCCCTTCGTCTGCGCCAATTTGATCCGCGGCACCGAGCTTGCCGCGAACCCGCGCGACGACAAGCTCTATCTCAAGCCCTATGTCATCCTCGACAAGAAGATCAAGGACGGTTCGGGCGCCGAGCAGCCGATCAGGGTCGGCATTATCGGCTTCGTGCCGCCGCAGATCATGGTCTGGGATCTCAAGAACCTCGAGGGCAATGTCAAGACGCGCGACATCGTCGAGGCGGCCAAGGCCTGGGTGCCGCAGATGAAGGAGGAGGGCGCCGACATCGTCCTTGCGCTCTCGCATTCCGGCATCGACGTGAAGCAGGGCTACATGATGGAGAACGCCTCGTTCTTCGTCGCCGGCGTCGACGGCATCGATGCGGTGTTCACCGGCCACCAGCATCTGGTGTTCCCCGGCAAGAAGGATTTCCAGTCGCTCGACGGTGTCGACACGCAAAAGGGCACGCTGCAGGGCAAACCCGCCGTCATGGGCGGTTTCTGGGGCTCGCATATGGGGCTGATCGACCTGATGCTGGAGCGTGACGGGTCGAAATGGAAGGTCGTTTCAGCCACCTCCGAAGCGCGGCCGATCTTCGAACGCCTCGACAACAAGAACAAGCCGACTGTCCCGGACGACAAGCGCATCATCGCGGCCCTCGAACAGGACCACCAGGCGACGCTGGCCTATGTGCGGCGTCCCGTCGGCAAGACCTCCGCGCCGCTTTATTCCTATTTCGCGCTGGTCGCCGACGATCCGTCGGTGCAGGTCGTCAGCCAGGCGCAGACCTGGTACCTCAGGGATATCCTCAAGAACACGCAATGGAAGGATGTGCCGCTGCTGTCGGCGGCCGCGCCGTTCAAGGCCGGCGGGCGCAACGGCGCCGACTACTATACCGACGTGCCGGCGGGCGACATCGCCATCAAGAATGTTGCCGACCTCTACCTCTATCCCAACACCGTGCGTGCGGTCGAAATCACCGGTGCGCAGGTCAAGGAATGGCTGGAAATGTCGGCCGGCATCTTCAACCGGATCGAGCCTGATAAGGCCGACCAGGCCCTCATCAACACTGATTTTCCGTCCTACAATTTCGACGTCATCGACGGCGTCACCTACAAGATCGATCTGTCGCAGCCGTCGAAATACGATGCCAAGGGCGGGCTGGCCAACGCTGGCGCCAATCGCATCGTCGACCTGCGTTTCGATGGAAAACCAATTGATCCTAAACAGAAATTCGTCATCGCGACCAACAATTACCGGGCGGGCGGCGGCGGCAATTTCCCCGACATCAATGCCTCGAAGATCATCTACGAGGCGCCGGACACCAATCGCGATGTCATCGTCCGCTATATCGTCAGCGAGGGCACGATCAACCCGTCGGCGGACGACAACTGGTCGTTCGCACCGCTGCCTGGAGCCAGCGCCGTCTTCGAAACCGGCCCCAGGGCCAAGGATTTCATTGCGCAGGTGAAATCGCTGAAGATCGAACCGGCGGGCGAGGGCGAGGCGGGCTTCGCGAAATACCGCATCCTGCTTTGAAGGGTGGGCTGCGGGGCGGCTCGATCCAAGCCCCTTACGGCGTGGATTGATCCGAGCCGAAACGTTCCTTGATGTCAGGCGTGACGAGATCCAGCGCATCCGTGGAAATGCCGCCGGAATAGCCGTCCGGCAGTTGCTTGATCAGTTCGGGATCGTCGAGCCCTTGCGAAAAGTCGCCGCCGGAATAAGGGCCGAGCAGATAGACGCGGCTGTCGACTCCTTGCATGCGATCGAGAAACCGGTTCGGCCACCCCCACATCCATTTCGCGACGTTGACGGGGATGAGCAAGGTGCCTTTGCGGCAGGCATCCGGAACGTAGCCGGTCCAGCCAATTGCGGCATAGCGCAGGATGCATTGCGTCAGCGATGCGCGGCTTAGCGTATGCATGTCCGGCAGCGCAGCCTTGACCGCGGCAATCGGCTTGTCGCCGCCATAGACCGAGAGATAACCGCGCTCGGCTGGTGCCAGCGTGGCAAGCCAGGCGGCCAGCTTTTCGCCTTCGCCCGGATCGTTGCTCTTAACGTTGATGTTGAAGCGGCGGGCCGGGAAGTGCGTCAGAACCTCATCCAGGGATGGCATCATGCCGATACCTTTGCCGCGGAATGGAAAGGTCTTGCTGCCATCCGCCGTATAGCCATAGCCGACATCGAGGGCCTTCAACTCGGCCATGGAATGGCTGCGCGTTTCTCCCGTGCCTTCCGTGCGGCAATCCAGCGTCCAGTCATGGAAGACGGCGAACTTGCCGTCCGTCGTCGGGTGAACATCCAGTTCGAGCGCGTCGGCGCCCAGCGCAAAGGCGGCCTCCATCGAGGGAATTGTGTTTTCGAGGTAGCCATGGCGCGGCGGCAACATGCGACTGGCGGTACAAGTCTGTCCTGTCATGCCTGCGCGCAAATAGTCCTGGGCAAGGCCGCGATGGGCAAGCATCTCCGGCTTGCCGGCGGGGCGACTCGATAACAGCGAGGTGTTGTTGAGCCAGATGCCCACCGCAGCGACAACAATGACGCCGAAGAAGATCGTCCGTCTGCGCATCAGGTGATTTCCGATTCGTCCGTCCTGCGCGGCATTCTGCTTCGCGATCGGACTTTTTGACGGCGACGGCGCGGCGATGTCGAGATCATGCTCGACATAGCCTGGTCAAGAGCGTGTCGGCTTACGCCTTGTAGACCACCTGGCGCACGTCGATGTAGCTGGCGCGGAAGCCAGCCTCGCAATAGTGCAGGTAGAACTCCCAGAGTTTCTTGAAGCGGTCGTCGAAGCCGAGCGGGACGATCTTTTCCCATGACGCCCAGAACCGGTGGCGCCACTCGGCAAGCGTGCGCGCGTAGTCGTCCGGAAACACGCGCTCGCGCAGATGGGCAAGGCCATGATCCTTGCCGAGCGCCTTCAGAATCGACGGCGTCGGCAGCATGCCGCCCGGGAAGACGTAGCGCTGGATGAAATCCGGCCTTGCGCGATAGGTGTCGTAGGCGGCTTCGTTGATGGTGATGATCTGCAGGCCGGCGGTGCCGCCAGGCCTTAGACAGGCCTTCATCTTGCCGAAAAACACCGGCCAGTATTTCTCGCCGACCGCCTCGAACATCTCGATCGAGGCGATGCGGTCATAGGTGCCGGTTTCGTCGCGATAATCCTGCAGCTTGATGTCGACCTTGTCGGCAAGGCCAGCCTTGGCGATGCGAGCCGTGGCAAAATCGTGCTGCTCGCGGCTGATCGTCAGCCCGGTCACGCGGCAGCCGATCTCGCGCGCCGCGAATTCGGCGAAGCCACCCCAACCGCAACCGATTTCCAGCACATGGTCCTTCGGACCGATCCCTGTATCCTTCGCCAGAGCGCGATATTTGGCGGCCTGGGCGCCTTCCAGGTCGTTGGCACCGGTCGTGTAGAGCGCCGAGGAATAGGTCATGCTCGGATCGAGCCATTCCTTGTAGAAGGCGTTGCCGAGGTCGTAATGCGCCGAGATATTGCGTTTCGAACCGGTGCGCGTGTTCTGGTTGAACCAGTGGCGTATGCGCTGGACGGTGTTGATCAGCCAGCTGGTGCCGCCCGCGATACGCTCGCCAATGACCGAATTGACCACGAACAGCTCTAGGAAGCTGGTCACATCAGGGCTTTCCCAATCGCCGTCCATATAGGATTCGGCAACGCCGATCGTGCCGCCGGAAAAGGCGCGGCCGGGCAAGCGCCAATTCTTCAGCACCAGTTCGGCATCCGGGCCAGGTCCCTTGCCGCCGACGAGCACGGCGCGGCCGTCCGGCAGCCTCACCCTGAGCGAACCGCGAGGCAGGTTCATTGCCGCCGACAGCACCATGCGCGCTTTCGCTGGAAGGCCTTTGACGATCTCGGCGAAGTTGAATTCATCGAGCCTGACCGCGTCGCTCAATGCTACGCCAACATGTTCCTTTTGCGCCATCTCATGCCCCTGGATTTCCGCGGTGTCGGCGCAAATTGCCGGGCCACGGTTCTCTTGGATCATTCGCCAGCTTCGAACGCCGCCGCGACCGGTTCGTCGGCGAGCGGGCTCGAACGAAGTGCGCGCCCCCTACCAGAGCTTCAGCGCTTCCCGGTGAATCCGTGCGACAATCTTCCACGTCATGCGGGGAAACTTCAAGGGGCAGGCTGCAAGCGGGGCTGTGCCAAGCAGATTGCTCCCGCCGGCGGGCATCTGTGCCTGTGCACAGCCAAGGCGCAGCGCGTCAAAAAACGCCTATGACCGCAGAATTCCTTGTGCGATAGATTTAGCCATGCGTTATGTAATCGTCATTGCCGCCATCGCATTTTTTTTGATCTGGGATGGCATGTACAATCAGGGCCGCTATCTCGACACCGCTGTGAGAGAGCTTAGCCATGTTGTGCGATATGTTACCAGCAAAGCTTAACTCCAGTGGCAGCAGCCGCGACATCCTTGTCGATTGACGCCAACGTCCTGCCGTCACAAAAGACCCCGGCACTTTGATCGAGGAGGCGGGGTTGATCCGGCATATCGTTTTCTTCAGCGCGCGGCGAAAAGAGGATGTCGAGGCTGTGCGCACCGGCTTGCTGGCGCTCGGCGACATTCCTCATTCCAGCCTGTTCGAGGTCACGCTCAACACCAAGGTGGACCCGCTGTCCGATGAGGTCGACGTGGTTGTCTATGCGGAGTTCGCCGATGACGCCGCGCTGGCCGCCTACAAGGCGCACCCGCTCTACGCGCAGACCACCAGCAAGGTCAAACCGATGCGTGAACTGCGCTATTCCGCCGATGTCGTCGCGGGGAGCTGATCGAACCTTGCTCCAGGGGCGCCTTTCGACGTCCGGTGAATTGACGGGCGAACTGGCCGGTATTGCGATCAAGTCTTGAACGGCTTTGCGGAATGATGCACATCGCGCCTGCATGACCAAAACCGCAGCCGCAGGCACCCATCCGCTCGATCATCTGGTGCTGCCGACGCACAGCCTCGATGTGGCGCGAGCCCGGCTCACCGCGCTTGGCTTCGTCGTTGCCCCGACCGGAATCCATCCGTTCGGAACGGAAAACTGCTGTGTTTTCCTGGCCGACGGCACCTATCTCGAACCTTTGGCGGTCGGCGACGAGCAGGTGGCGGCAAAGGCTATCGCAGACGGCAATGTCTTCGTCGCGCGTGATCGCGCCTACCGCGACAGCAACGGCGACGAGGGATTTTCCGCCATTGTTCTAGGCACGGGCAATGCCGATGCCGACCATGCACGCTATGTCGATGCCGGCATCTCGGCGGGAGACATGCTGGGTTTTTCGCGCGCCTTCACCGACCCTGCCGGCAAAAGCGACATCGCGTCGTTCAAGCTCGCCTTTGCGGCCGGAGCCGAGGCCACGGACGCCTTTCTGTTTGCCTGCGAGCGGGTCAACGCGCCTGATGTGGATCGCACGGCTTTGCAGGCCCACGCCAACGGCGCGACCGGAATTGTCGAGACCTTGGCGGTCAGCGATGCGCCCGGAAAGCAGCATGGGCTGATTTCCGTGGCGGTGGATGATCCGGCCGCCGACGGGCAGGGCGGCATTTTTCCCTTGCCGAATGCGGATTTGAGCGTGCTTGACCGCGCGGCTTTCACCGCGCGCTTCGGCCTGCCGGCCGGCGCGCCGACAGATCTACGCTTCGCAGCGGTGGTCTTTTCGGTTCGGAACGCCGATGTGACATCGAGGCTGCTTGCAGCCAATTCCGTCCAACACGATATAGCGGGCAATGATATCGTCGTGCGGCGTGCACCCGGACAGGGCGCGGCCTTTATCTTCCGGGAGATCCCATGAGCAAGCCGCAAGCGTCCAATTCGATGGTGCCCAATTCGTCTGTAGCCGTCGGCAATGTCGTCTTCGACAACAGGGCGGCTTTGTCCCTGATCGCCGGCCCGTGCCAGTTTGAATCGCGCCAGCATGCCTTCGACATGGCCGGCGCACTGAAGGAACTGACCGGCAGGCTCGGCATAGGCCTCGTCTACAAGACCAGCTACGACAAGGCCAACCGCACCTCGCTGTCGGCGACGCGCGGCGCCGGCATGGACGCAGCCCTTCCCGTCTTCGACGAACTGCGCAAGGAATTTTCGCTCCCCGTGCTGACCGATGTCCACACCGAGGAGCAGTGCGCCATCGTCGCGCCGCATGTCGACGTCCTGCAGATTCCGGCTTTCCTGTCGCGCCAGACCGACATGCTGGTCGCCGCGGCGAAAACCGGCAAGGTGATCAATGTGAAGAAGGGGCAGTTCCTCGCCCCCTGGGACATGAAGAACGTGGTCGCCAAGATCACCGGATCCGGCAATGCCAATGTGCTGACCACCGAGCGCGGCGCCTCCTTCGGCTACAACACGCTGGTCTCCGACATGCGCGCTCTTCCCATC
>NZ_RZTE01000039.1:0-55294 GCF_003997415.1 Mesorhizobium sp. M7A.F.Ca.MR.245.00.0.0
AGCATATTTGGCGATCTTCGCCGAGGATACTTGTTGAAGAATACGCGAATGGTCCGCATTATATCGCTCAGATAATGGGAAATGAGGTCGTTGCGATTGCCGCCGCTGACTACGGCCCCCCACCGCATTTCGTCTTTCATAGCGGCACCCAGCCAGCCTCGCTGACAGATGACGAGCACGAGCGAATCGCCGACGTTTCGCTGAGCTGCTTGCGAATTCTCGGCCTTGGCTGGGGTCCCACGAATGTTGAACTCCGGTGGACGAAGCTTGGCCCTGTCGTCATTGAAGTGAATCCGCGACTTTTGGGCGGGACGGGTTCTCAATTGGTTCGGCTGGCTTATGGAGTCGATCTTATCACCGAACACATCAAGCTTGCCGTCGGCCACGAATGGGATTTGCGCAGAAGGCATTCACACATTGTGGCCGTCCGGGTCCTAATTCCTGACCGTGATGGCATCGTCGATTGGATCCATGGCGGCAGTCAGGCTGCTGCTGTACCGGGTGTCGCAGAGGTGCAATTTTGTGTCGAGCCCAATACCCCTATCGTGAGGAAAGGCGACTATCGAGATCGCATGGGACATGTCATAGCCGCTTCACCCGACCGTGTCCGGACCGAGGCGATAATTCAGCGTGCGGTGAACTTAATCAGTTGGTCGATCTCTCCATTTCCGTGAACAAAGACAATCATCAGCCCCTCAAGTCGCCGCACCAGGGGAAGCTATTGAAGAGGAAACTTGTAGTGCAAAATCAAGTGCGGTCGTCGCAAAGTGAATGATACCTAATTTTGTTTCTGGGAACCTCTAGGCAATTGAACTTATCTGCGGTGGACAATTGTCTTCTGATTTTTTGCGGCGGCTATGTCGCGCGAGTAATTCCCAGGCCACAGCAAGAGGATAGCCGCGGTGTTAGAGCAACCAGCCCTGCCCCCCCCTCCGCTCGTCGGACCCCGTTCTGCCGAGACTTTCGGCCGGGCGCGCAGGGTTTTCCCGGACGGCACCACGCGGATCACTATCGAGCGCGATCCCATTCCCCGCTACATGCATCACGGAGAGAGTGCGTTTCTTGTCGACGTTGATGGCCGTCGTCTCCTAGACCTCAACGGCAACTTCACGACCCTCATCCATGGCCACGCCTTCCCGCCCGTGATCGAGGCCGTGACGCAGCAGCTCAGAAGCGGATGCTGCTTCGCCAACCCGACCGAGATTGAAATCGATCTTGCTGAGCTTCTCTGCGCCCGAATTCCGCATCTTGACCGCATCCGCTTCGTCAATACCGGTACCGAGGCGGTCATGTTTGCGATTAAGGCGGCGCGGGCGTTCACGGGACGTCCCGCCATTGCCAAGATCGAGGGAGCCTATCACGGCGCCTACGACTGGGTCGAGGTCAGCCAGGCTGCAACGCCTCAAACGTGGGGCGATCCCGAACATCCCGCGCCCACTCTTTCTTATCGCGGCATGCCGCCAGCTGTGCTCGATGACGTTGTGATTTTGCGCTTCAACAACGCCGAGGGCGCGCGCCGGCTGATCACGGAACATGCAGGGCGTCTCGCAGCCGTCCTCGTTGATCCCATGCCGAGCCGCAGTGGGCTCATTTCGCCCACGCCGGATTTCGTATCCGCCATCCAAGAGACGGCCCGTCGTCACGGTATCCTTGTTATCAGCGACGAGGTTCTCAACCTCCGACAGGGTTACGAAGGCGCCTCTGCGCTCTATGGGCTCGCCCCCGATCTCTTCGCGCTCGGCAAGATCATTGGCGGCGGGCTCCCCATCGGCGCGATCGGAGGCCGCAGCGAGGTGATGGCAGTCTTCGAGGCCGCATCAGGCGGTCCTGCTCTGCCGCAGGGCGGCACCTTTTCAGCCAATCCGCTCTCGATGGCAGCAGGACTCGCCGCGATGGAAGCCCTCGACCGCGCTGCCTTCGATTACCTCGAGCGGCTGGGGGACAAACTGCGAAACGGGCTCGAACGCATCATCGCGCGGCACGGCGCCCCTTTCAGCGTCACTGGAGCCACTTCCCTCTTTCGCCTTCACCCGCGGCGCAAGCCGCCGCGAGAGTTCCGAGAAAGTTTCCTTACCCTACAGGAGGTGGCCGTGATGACGGAATTAACTCGCTTCTTCGCCACGGAAGGCATCATTCTGCCCAAAGCGGCCGCCGCTTGCCTCTCAACACCGATGGGGGAGGATGAGATCGCCTTCGTCGCAAATGCTTTCGACCGCTTCCTAATTCAGCGCGCGGCGCTCCTCGACACTATCACGGGTTAGATCATGGAAGAAACCGTCGCACAGGCGATCGCGCGTGCGTTGAAGCCCTTGTTTGGCCAGAGCCTGCCGTCTGCCGTCCTCCTCGCCTGCGGTACGATTGGCATCCCGCCAGCTCGCCTACCGGCAGGAGAAGATGGGGGGCGCCATGGCAGACGACTTTGAACGCGTCTTAAGCAGGATTGCAGTGGTTACCACCCAAAACGGGCCGCCCGCGGCCATCCTCGTGCCATCACTTCCGGAGGCTTTCAAGGCGAGCCTGTCGGAACGCGCACCAACCAGAATGGAACAGACAGTTGGCGCCAGATCACGCCTGGCGCGTGCAACATCCATATCGGCGTCGATCCAACCGAGGTCGGTTGCACCTACGAGGCGCTGTGCCTCGTGGTCCATGCTGCGGTCACGATCAACGCTCTTTGTCAAATCCTCCAACACATCGACCTGTGGCGCCGCCGCGCCGATGGTACGCAACTGCGTGTCCGTCGTCGTAATCGTGCTAAAGAATGGCGTGCTCGGCTTCCAAAGGCATGCCGAAGCAATGCCGTTAGGACCCTGTACGAGCGCCTGCCATTTCGCTCCAGTCGACCACGCAGCAATCGCCCGGGCGTGCGGTTGCGGCGCGACCGTCGTCAGGGTACCGGACGACATAGGGCCTGCTCTCGAGGCGCTCGCCTCTGAAAGGCCGTGGCTAGTCAAGGTCGTCGCCGCCCCCAACGCCCATCCTGCTCTTTCCCTTTTCGGCGGCGCGGTTGACCAGAACGTCGTGCGCGACGTGGGTTCCGTTTGATGACGACAGAAAACACCAAATCAATGGGCGTTGCGGTCGTCACCGGCGGGGCAACCGGGATCGGGTTTGCGACCGTCGCGCATCTAATCGACGCTGGCTGGCGCGTCGCTTTCTTCAGCCAGACGAGAGAGCGGGTGGAGGCTGCCGCTGTCGATCTACGCGCCCGTTTTCCAGCTTGGAATATCCACGCCGACACGGTCGACCTCCGTGACGAACGCGGCGTCTGCCGGTTCTTCGCCAATGTCCGCGAGCGGTGGGGAACGGTATCCGCGCTTGTCTGCAATGCTGGCTACTCGCCGAAAGGTCCAAACGATCAGCGTGTCGCTCTCGGCCATATGCCGCTTGCCAAATGGGATGATGTTATCCGGGTGAACCTCACGGGCGCCTTCCTCTGTTGCCGCGAGGTGTTGCCCGGTATGGCGGAAGCCCGGCAAGGCCGTATCGTCCTGATCAGTTCACTCGCGGCGCGTACGCAGCCGAAGATCGCCGGAGCGAGCTACGTTGCCTCGAAGAGCGCGCTTGCAGGGCTCGCCCGGTCGATCATGAGCGAATACGCCGGGCTTGGTATCACGGTGAACACGATCTGCCCTGGCCGTGTCTTAAGCAATATGACGGGACCGCCCGAGAGGCCCGGAAACCGCGCTGCACTCGCGCGGATCCCGATCGGCCGGCTCGGCAGGCCCGAAGACATCAGCCGCGTCATTAAGTTTCTTGTTCGCTCGGATTCCGACTTCATTAACGGCGCCATCATCGATGTCAACGGCGGTGAGTTCGCCCCCTCTTAATCTGTCGGCCGGCGGCACAAACCATTCAGTGACGAAGGACGCGGCGCCGGCCACTCCCGCACATTCTGCGCATGCGCGAACTTACGGACCTGCTGCACTAGGGGCCATGGCGAACGCCTGGAACAGGCTGCCTTCGGACAGGGCCGTGGTCAAGCCAAGCGAGCCCTGGCATCACGCGCACGGCGGCGACTTCTCACATCCGAAGGCCACCATGACAGGATCTCGGCCGCGTCGTTCCAAGGACGCCTCATTGGCGGGAGGTGGTGGCCGATAGCGACAGCGGATGCTCGACAGCAGCGAGGACGTGCTCAGCCGTCAACGCCTCGAGGTTTTGGCTTCAGGCGATGCTTCTGGCCGCGCGTGCGGAGAATGAGAGGCTCCGCCAAATCATCAAGGAGTTGCAGCGCTATCGCTTCGGGCCAAGGGCGGAGGGCCTGCCCGAGGACCAGTTGCTTCTGGGCCTGGACGGCCAGCAGGTAGAGGCGGAGGGCTTCGCCGGCACCGAAGCCGCGGACCCATCAAAGCGGTTTGGCGCATTTGCCGCCGCGTCTTCATGGGATGACCTTCGGCGACAATCGATGCGATCGGCGCAACGACGCCCGTCGACATCCGCGATCGAGCCCTGCTGCTACTCGCCACGACGGGCATTCGCAACGGTGAGCTACGCGCCATTCAGCTGCAGGATATCGACTGGCGTGCTGGCGAGGTATCGGTCCGGCGCACCAAGGGCAAGCGGGATCGGGTGGCGCCGCCGCTCGAGGAGACCGGCGCCGCGCTCGCCGACTACGTCCTGCGCGCTCGACCGAAGGTGGATAGTCCGTATCTGTTCCTGTCCTTCACGCCGCCCGTGGCAGCATTCAAATGCGCGTTTGCGACATGGCGGGGTTGAACTCGGGCGAGTCGCAGGTGCGCATCTCCTGCGCCACAGTCTTGCTACCCAGCTCGTCAAGCAGTGAAGGCCGGTCAACGAGGTCATCGATCTTCTAGGGCACCGAAGCATCAACACAACGCCATTGTACGTAAAGGTCGCCACCTCGCAGCTTGCCGAGGTCGCACTTGCGAACATTCGACCTGTCATGGCAGCTTACGATGGTGAGTGTGCCCGATCCGATACACGTTTTCCGTGCTCTTTGATTCGCCGAGAGCGATGCGGTCGTGAGCGGCAGCTCTTTTTGCGACAAGATGATCAAAGGCATGACGGCTCCGCAAGCAGCCCAGTCTCACGCCGGGCTTTGCGAAGTCGCAGCCTTCCTTTTTCAGCTCATGTTGACCAGTCCCGAGAGCGGGAAGTGTCGCATCCTTCGCATACTAAATGGTTTGCTACATATGGAGTGGCATGACGATTGTTCTAGAATTCAAATTGAATCGGCCCTTTGTACATAGTCTGCCTTCCTAGAATCAGACAAGTGGGCGGGGCGCTTCATAGACGCTGTAACCGAAACGTGATTCGCTCGGCCGGCGGCGGGCGAATCGAGGGACGGCGAATGTCGGGGCCACGCGAGAAGCGCGAGACGGGAGAGCAGGACCTGTTCCGCTCCAGGCTCGACCAGATCATCAGCATGAAGCACGAGCTGGTGCGGCTGGCGGATGCGATCGACTGCCCGATGCTGGAGGAGCGTTTTGGCGCGGTCTATTCGGACGGCCCCCGCATGCCGCCGCTGCCGACCCGGCTGATGGCGGGGCTGGCGATCCTCAAGCACACCTTCAACCTGTCCGACGAGGTGCTGTGCGAGCGCTGGGTGGAGAACCCCTATTTCCAGTATCTCACCGGGAGACGTTCTTTTGCCATACGCTGCCGTTCGACCGCTCGTTGATGACGCGTTGGCGCAGCCGCATGGGCGAGGAGCGGATCGTGGCGCTGTTGCAGGCGAGACTCAGCCTTGCGGTCAAGACCGGGGCGATGAAGCCGGCCGACACGCGCCAGGTGATCCCCGGATCAGTCCGAGGACCGACACCACCGTGCAGCCGAAGAACGTCATGTTCCCGACCGACGCCAAGCTCATCCACCGGGCGCGCGAGCGGCTGGTGCGGCTGGCCAAGAGGACGGGCCTCCATTTGCGCCAGAGCTATGTGCGGGTCGGCAAGCTGGCGCTGATCAGCCACCAGCGCTATGCCCACGCCAAGCAGTTCAAGCGGGCCAACAAGGCGCTGCGCAGGCTCAAGACTATGTCGGCCGGACCATTCGCGACATTGGTCGCCAGATCGCCGGCAATGCGGGGCTGGACGCGCTCTTCAAATGGCCGCTCTACCAGGCCGCCACCGTTCTCCAGCAACGTCAGCGCCAGCGCGTCCGCAAGATCTACTGCCTGCACGCGCACGAGGTGGAATGCATTGGCAAGGGAAGGCGCATATGCCCTACGAGTTCGGGGGGAAGGTGTCGGTGGCCACCACGCTGAAGCGTCCGGGCGGCCAGTTCGCCCTGCATGCAAAAAGCGCTGCCCGGCAATCCCTATGGCGGCCACACGCTCGCAAGCCCATAGAGCATCGGCCACATCAAGGCTGAGCACCGGATGAGCCGCAACTCCTCGCCGGCCAGCAGGGCGACGCCCTCAACGCCGCCGCCGGCTACAACTTCTCCCTCCTGCTCAACTGGTTCACAGGTTTTGTGGCTTCTCATCGCAGCCCAGTCAGCCGAGAGGACTCGAAGCCTGACTAATCTCGTTGTTCACGGACGACTGACAATTCTTGGTGTTCAGTGAGGCTCCTCTGTTGCGGTAAACACGGATTGTCCGTGGATCTGAATCTTATTACAGAGCCGCGCCAAGTCTGACAGATCGTGACTCGCTGTAAGACAGATGCGTATGCCCGCATGGCCCCGAGCGACCGTCGGAAAGAACGTGACGGAAGTGTAAAAGCCATCATCGAATAGGCGTGCTGCGAAATCAATAGCCGCAAATTCATCGCCCACATTAATCATGCGAATTGGCAGAGGAGCGCCTCGCTGATCTGTGTTGATGAGATCGTCGAACAGGGCGATGCGGTCGATCAATTGATCTCGGCGAACCCTGAGCTCGCTCGTGCGGTGGATTTTCGCCGAGGCCATAGCGGCACCGACAGCTGCAACGTTGGGCGAAGCCGAGAAGGCATGCGGAATGGAGTAGCAACGAAATAGCTCTTCTTGATATGCCGTTCCCAGCATGAGCATGCCGCCCGACGCGCCGAAGCCCTTGGCGAGGGACGCCGCGACGATCGTGCGCTCACCTAGCTCGTTGGGTAATTGCGAGCGCGCAAAACCTTCGCCACTTTCGCCAAATAGTGAAATTCCGTGTGCGTCGTCGATGTAAAGAAAAAGGCCATACTTTTCCTGCAACTCAAGAAGCCCTTCGATCGGCGCGAAGCCGCCCATCGAATAGACGCCATCGCAGACGTAAGCGACGATTGGATGCTTGCGGCAAAGCTGCTCCAAAGCATCGAGGTCATTGTGAGGAATTGTCTCGACTTGGGTCTCCTCGGCCACAACTGGCTTATGAAAGGCAAGCGAGGCATGTGCCAGACGGTCGAACACCATGACAGGTCTTTGACCTCCCGTTAAATGTCCGGAGGCGATGATTGGCAGTGCGCCCATGTTGGCAATCATAACCGTCGAGTAAGTAATAATCCGCGCCCCAAAGAGTTGGGAAAGCAATCCCTCAAGTTCACCAACGAGTCCGAAATTCAGGCGCGTGCGTGCACAAGACCAGTGGAGTGATCCGTATTCCTTTATCGCGGCAACCGCGCCTGCAACGATAGCTGGATGATTGTCCAAGCCGAGGTAGCAACAACGTACGTAGTCGGCCATGGTATCGCCTCGACGCTCGCCCTCCGTGATCATGACCGCCCTCCCCTCTAAAGACCGCCCGTAAACACCCATGAGACCACGTTGGTGAGCCCGTTCGAAATGCATTCGCGTCCGATCAATGACCGAAGCGGTGTTGCGGAAATGACTGGCGTTTGCAGCGCCCGCTGTGAATTCCACCGGAGACATTTGGACGTCCTTTCAAAAGTGCATATTTGCGGTAAATTGGCTCCCCAGTCTCACGTGATCCAAATTGCGAACCGCCGAATTCCGATGCGGCTGATGGCCGTCTGATATGATCCCGAAGACACCTTCAGTCTGTCGGATGAGGAGCTGGCGCGCCCTGGGTGGAGAGACCCGAATACCCAGTTCTGGGGTGAAGAGTTCTTCTGCCCTGAGTAGCCGGCGCATCCTGGCACAACGTGCCGCAAAGCCCAGGTTGGAGTTTTCAGCACTAGGTGGAACATGACACCGGAAATGAATCGCGAGACAAGGGAACCGCCACGCGGTCGAGCCCGTCATCGGCACAATCAAAGCTGAACACCGGAGGGGCGGCACCTGTATCGCCCACAATCAGGACGACGTCGGCGGCGCCTCCCTGGCCACCGCCGACTACTTCCCGCTCCTGCTAGACGGTTCAGGAGCTTTTGTGGCTTCTGTTCGCCGCGGCGCTCCCACTCAGGCCGATATGACCCGCGGTCGGGGACATCCACTCAGGTCCACCAGAGAACAAGATCTGGCCGCGCAAATCCGAAAAAGCAATTCAGCAGCACGCGACGCTTTCCGTTGCCTGATTGACCGGTAACCCCGTGAACGAAGCCGCCATCGATTAGGGCGATATCCCCAGTTTTGAGCTCGAACTCGCGGCAAGGGACGGCCTCCAGATAGGCTGCCGAATAGGGGTATCCAGTGGTCTCCACACCTTGCGATATCCGGTCCGCAACCGTCGGCTTGTGGCTCCAGAGCTTCAGATTGCCGCCTTCCTCAGGCATGCTGGGATAGAGGTTGAGCGCTGCGACCGTATTGTGCGCCACCGCAGAAAGCTCGTAATCATCGCCAGCACGTAAGACTTGAGCGACGTCGTCGTGGGGATCCAAGGAAAACGTGCCTGTGCCCGACCAACTGAGGCCGCGACAAACATTGGCCTGGCCGTGTTCGGAACGCGCTAGCCGCAATTCGATTCCCTGGTTGTGAAGCTCTCGCTTCAACGCCCCGAATACTGCTCGAACCGGGTCAACCAAATTCTTAAAAAGGGCATCGACGTACGGCCGCGCGTTTTCGGCGTCTGCGAAATAGGTGGCTGCATCCTTTCTGTAGTGAGATGCACCGACATATTGTCCGGGCACACCATCTTTACGCTCTCTGAGACCGGAGCTTCCAATAAAGTTCGTAGTGATCTCCTCTGCTACTTCGGTGCTGAAAGCTTGCTTGATGTGCAGAGCGGTGAGCTCACCTTTCAGGACCGAGATGATCTCCGCCGTGTTGATCGACCCGGTCCGTTCTTTGATCGAAACCGGCGAGATGGCTGGCACTTGAGATATCTGACTAGGCATTGTCTTGCTCCTGTAGTGCGTGTTCAAGGATGGTGATGCCACGATCGAGTTCGGCATCGGTGATGGTTATCGGCGGGAGGACTTTGATAACGTCGCGATTTGGCCCCGAGGATTCGATAAGAAGGCCATTTTCGAATGCGACATCGTGCACGCGGCCGACAACTGCCGGTGAACGGCATTTCAGGCCGGCCATCAGACCGCGGCCGCGCTTCTGTTCGATGTATCTTGGAAATTTCGCAACCAGGCGATCGAGGTGCGTTTGCAGCCTGACGGCTGTCCGCTCGACACCTGCAGTAAATTTCCTATCCGACCACATCTTGCACATGGCTCCTGCCGTCACGAAGGCGAAATTGTTTCCTCTGAAGGTCCCGCTATGTTCTCCGGGCTTCCATATATCCAAGTAGGGTCGAATCAGAACGATGGACAACGGACTACCTGAACCGCTAAGGGACTTAGAAAGACAAACAATATCCGGTTCGATTTTTGCAGACTCGAATGAGAAGAAGTCGCCAGTTCGGCCCGCACCTGCCTGGATGTCGTCGACGATAAAAACAATGCCATGCGTGCGGCAAATGCGCTGAATTTCCGTGAGCCACGCTGCGGATGCGGCGTTCATGCCGCCCTCTGCCTGGATGGTCTCCAGAATGATTGCGGCAGGCTTTTCTATGCCGCTCCCCGGGTCGCTCAAAACGCTGTCGATGTAACTGGCGGAATCGAAAGCTTGGCTCGGATAGCCGTCATAGGGAACACGGATCACATCGTGGCGAGCGACGCCTCCCAGTTCCCTGGTTGAGGCCGAGCCCGACACCGCTAGAGAGCCGAGCGACATGCCGTGGAACGCATTCGTAAAGGCCATGACGCTCGAGCGGCCGGTGTATTTTCGCGCCAGCGCCAGAGCCGCTTCGTTGGCGTTCGTGCCGGTCGGCCCAGGAAACTGAATCTTGTATGAAAGGCCTCTGGGTTTCAGGATCCAATCGACGAACCCTTCAATGAAGTCACGCTTTGCCGCCGTATGCATATCAAGCGACAGAAGAATGTTCTCACCGACGAGATATTCAATCGCCGGCGCCATAATATCCGGATTGTTGTGCCCGTAGTTGAGTGCGCCGGAACCCACCAGGAAATCGATAAAGGGCTTACCCGTCTCGTCCCAGATCGTCGCCCCAAGGGCCTTCGTAAAGACGGTGGGGAACGCCCGGCAATAACGACGAACGCTAGATTCATGAGCCGTGAAAGCGTCGGTGTCCATATTAAGTCCTCTGCACATAGTCGTCAAAGAAGAGAGCTGTTTAATGGCTAGTGGTTTGCGGCATATGTTCGTCGTTTAACATTGAAGCAGAATGCCGGAGGCAGCTTTGTTTGGTCTGGGTTTGGTCTGGTGGTGCCGGGATCCTCATTGAATATTGTTGGTTGCGTTGCCCTCCATTCGGATGTCTTCGGGGAATGTGCTGCAACAAGATGGCTTCTAAACCTTCCGCGAAAGCACCGATACTATGGCATCAGGTAGTTGACGTACCCACCCATCGCTGCCCATAGCGCCTCCGCACAAATGAATGGGTCCAAGGAGATCAGCAGGGTCGCGTCGCCAGAGGTTGTGTCGCTCGGCGGTAGCGAAGCCGCTCGCGAGCGCGCTCCTCGATGGCGCCGTAGCGAGCGAGCGGCTTCGCGGCGGTCATCAATATTCGCCGTTCAACCTCGGGCTGCGGACACCAACCTGATTCAAGAAACTATTTGATGACCGATGACACAGCGAAAGCCACGCTCTCTTTGAGAAGAATGCGGATTCCGATCTCTTGCGCGATAACTGGCCCGAGCCGCCGGATCAAAAGGGCGGGGCCGCCGTGGACCCCCTTGACGGAAAGCCCGTTCGTAGGCCAGGCGGAAGCAACCGGGAGACGCGCTGGCGAAGGGCCGCATCGGTTTCGAGAGCGTCAACTACCGCGACGGCAACCATCCCCGGCCGCAGCTGGGGCTGCTGCCTTCAGGCGAGTCGAACAGGAGATCGTCTGGGAGGCTGAAGGCGTTGACGAGGTGGGCCGTGAGTAAGTAATCAAGCGCTGATCGGGATCGACGAACGCTGTTTCCGTCCGACCGAGGTTGACCTGTGATCGGCGTTACCTCAAGGCAGGCAGGCCGACAAGCTCGGTTGGAAGCCGAAGACCCCTTTCGATGTGGTCGAGGCCCACTGCCGCGCCTCACGCGAAAACACGATGGCGTCGCGAGCAGGTGCATTTGTCGTGGGGCCATCCGCATTGCCAGGCACGCCCTCTCGGCCGGCATCCGCCCAGGTCCGGTCGTTTGGATCGGCGAATTCACACATTCTGCAAAGCAGAAAACCATCCGCTCCATTCATGCGGTCGACGATTTCGCGAAAAACTGGCTTTTCAAACAGATCGGAGTAACCCTCATATAGAAGGTTGCCCAATACGTGACTCCGTTCAAAATCCATGGAGCACAGGGTGACGTCGCCGTTTGGAAGAAGAACATTCCGATACTGTCGTTCGTCCACGCAGGTTAGGGCTCCGAGCACTGGCTGACGTGGTGCAACGATCTTAGGGTCGACGCTTCCACCCCTACTGCTCACCGGCCGCGCTTTTATCAGTGCTTCGGTAGGAATAATGTCGGCTATATCTGGGTGGGGCTCGCCCAAGGCCACGAATCGGATCAAGGGGATGTCCGCGTCGACGAGTTGACGAACCAGATCGCGATACTTGTCTCCGACCAGGCGGCTGTTCATGTAGGTGCCGTCATCGAAAACATGGACCACGAATACGCCCAAGCGCAAGGCTTGCAATCGCTGCAGGTCCTGCCCGTTCATTCCCACCAGCGTCGTAAAAATCCTGATGCCATGGCCTTTGGCGAAGGCGTGCTCCACCATTTCGGTGCAGTCCGGATTGAGCCAAGGTTCGGAGTATCCCGCAAAACCAATGTCGACGGAAGTCGGTACGCGGGCCAGACACCGCTTGAAATCTTCAAGACCCAGATGACTCGCATGAGACACTTTTCTTTGCCGGACCGCGAACTTGTCCTGGGGACAATATGAACATCCTACGACACATCCCGTGGTCGTCGTTATCTCCAAAACCCTGCCGGCTGTGTTTGCTGAGCGAAGTTCCGGTAAAATCACTGGTGATTACTCCCATCTACCTCCTGCGAAGCGCCACGATAGTGTACGTGTGCCTTTGGCTTTCTGACACCGCCTGTTGATCCACCGCGGCAACGCGGCCATCTACCCTTTTTCGCAGCCTAAGCCGACCGGTTCGCCGATTTGCCGGGCCGACTCTTCACAAACTTCCAGCGCGTCGGACCAGAGACAGCATTGCAATTTTCGAGGCATCACTCGCTCCGGAGATGTAGCCTCAATCGTCGATCGCTGGCCCGTCGCCGAGATGCGCGCGCAGCACCCTCGAACCCGCCGGAGAGAAGCTTTCTGGATGAGGTCGATCATCCCTTACGTCGAGCGAGTTCCGTGTTCTCATGCGGCTTAACCCTCACACTATATTGCCGCACCTCGACCAGCAAAGGCCGTGCCAGTGCCCTTGGCGCGCAGTTACTGCGTGATAGGCTTCGAAAAGCCCGACAGGCCCAAGACGCTCCGCTGTTTTGAACCCGACATGTTTTCTGACGGCTGTCAGATTTTGGACACACATCACTCATGCGTCAGTCGCTTAAGACAGAATGGCGTGCTGAGTTCTGCAAATTCGCTGAGAGCGGGCGGTCATGACAGGGTGGTGCTCAACGTCACCGATTCCCTGGAAGGAACGCCGCCATGATCAAGACGGAAAGTAAGACCGCCAGCGCTGCCGTCAAAGACATTCTGCTTTGAAACCCGGATAGATCGAACGAGGTGGGTGATGCAGGAGGTGCTCGAGGCCGAGATGGACGAGGCGCTGGGGCTTCGAAGAGCGAGCGCACGCCGGAGCTCTCGGCTATCACGCGCGCTACTACGGGCGGAGAACTAGCTGCGCACCTACGGCGGTTCGATAATCCCAACTTTCAAAGCTTTTACAACAGCTACCGTTCTGCTGGTCGCATCCAACTTCCGCATTACATTTTTTAAATGGAAATCTATCGTATTTCGTGATCTGCCTAAAATAGTTCCTATTTCCCATGACGATTTTCCTTTCGACACCCAATCAATGCACTGTATTTCTCTCGGAGACAGGTTATGTACTCGTTCCGACGCAGTCGTAGTGTCGAACTTCGTAACCATCCGATGAAACCGCAGCGCGGCCATTTGCAGGTAGGTGATCGTTCTATTCTGCAATTCGCAGTCCGAGGATTGAGCAAAACTCACAAACCTAAAGCTGTCACCAGGGCCATGTAATGGGACGGTAACGCCTGACCTCAAGCCGAATGTTGCTGCTTCGTCCAAGACGCGGCGTCCATCTTCAGTTATGCTTTCATCGGTATACACCTCGCTCCATCGAAAGGGCCCCGCCTCCTTTCGACCTTTCTTGATGAGTGGGTCTATTTTGGCATAGCCCATTCTCGAGTAGCGCTCCTGCCATTCAGCAGGATAATTCCACATCACCACAGAACCCTCTCGGTTCGGCTTGAAAACCCCCTGTTTTGATGCGAGCGGGCCATAGGCAATCCACGGGCAATCGAACTTCAGCGCAAACGCAGACATCCGTTCGAACAACTGTTCGGATTGAGCGATATCATCAGTCATCTCGAGGAATAGGTCTAACTCCACCTGCGGGAGTTCCATGATGCCTCCTTCATTGCGTTCTCATCGGTGCAAAGTTTGCTCCAGCCCAGCCTCGCAACATCCGAAGTCAACGGGACTCGAGCCGGAGTTCCTTTCGCCACCTGGAGTACCCTCAAGAGTCGTGCCAGCTTGCGAGCGAAGCTTCTTCTTCAGGTCGTCAATCGACTGGGGGAGGTACCCAGGAGGCGAACCGAACAGCACTGTGTCGGGGAGCGCACAATCCGACAGTCGAGCATTCGATTGACGGAATATGGGCAGGAACGTATTCGCGGCGCGCTTTTGAAATCAGCACCTAAGTCCCGGGCCTGAGAAAGCTGCATGGCAACTGTACTTATTTGATCGAGGCAACGTGATGCACTCACTCCGCTTATCGGATGGAGAAAGAACAAGTTCACAATTCAATCGATACGTCGACCTTCTTTTCCAATCTCCCGAGCTGGGCAGCCGTAGCAAAAGTATTCGACTGGATCGCGGCTGACTTTCTCCAGGCTCGGTAACCTGCTGAATTTGTCCTTCGGATGTTCCCGCTCAGTTGGCACGACTTTTGAACATCACCGTCGTGAGGCGGCAGGAGCTGCCCGCCAAAATTGATGCTGTTATGGGGGAGGTCGAAAATTCTAGTTTTGTCTTTTAACGTCTTTGGGACCGAGCGTGTTGATGCGCCCGCTTGGAAACTATGAAACGTTTCCCCGTCCATGGACGCGGCGCCACTGGTCGCCACGTACTCGCCTTCACTGTCCGCCACTGGAGCCGGCAGCCGGTGCGGCTCGCGATCATCACGGCTGCGATGCTTGCCTCCACGCTGGCTGACGTGCTGATGCCGGTCTATTCAGGTCGTCTCATCGATGCTGTTGCAGGCGGCGCTGCTGTGGCAGCACCAGCCTGGCATTCGGCCCTTGCAGCCTTCTCTGTACCGATTGCGCTTGCGCTCGTTGCCATCGCCATGCGCCACATCGCCGTCATTGGCCTGAACGATCTTTTGCTGAAGATGATGTCCGATGTCGCGAACGAAGCGTTCTATCATGTCCAGCGCTTTTCGACAGACTGGCATGCGAACAGCTTCGCCGGCTCGACAGTGCGCAAGATAACGCGCGGCATGTGGGCGCTCGACCCTCTAAACAGCACAATATTGGTCGCGCTGTTCCCGTCCTTTATCATCTTGGTAGGTTCGACGGCGCTGCTCGGCTGGCACTGGCCGGTCATGGGCGTGATCTTTGCTTGCGGCTCTCTGATCTATCTAGCGTTTTCGATTTCGCTGTCGCTCAGCTATGTCGCGCCGGCGGCGAGCCTTGCCAACCAATGGGACACAAAGCTCGGCGGCGCGCTTGCGGACGCGGTCAGTTGCAACGCTGTGGTCAAAGGCTTCGGCGCCGAGGTTCGCGAAGACCAGCGGCTTGAAAATATCATGACCAAATGGCGGCACCGCGCGCGCCGGAGTTGGGTGCGCGGAACGATCGTCGACTCAACCCAAGGCGTCACTTTGGTTGCGCTCAGGGTGGCGGTGGTCGGATATGCCCTGCTTCTGTGGTCGCATGGACAGGCAACGCCGGGCGAGATAGCCTATGTTCTCACGTCCTTCATCGTCCTGAAGGGCTATCTGCGTGATGCCGGCATGCATGTCCGCACCGTGCAACGCTCGGTTAATGATATGGAAGAACTGGTGGCCATCCACAATCAGCAGCTGGATGTTGCGGATCGTCCAGAGGCCAAGCCGATCCGGATCACGACGGGCCGCATCGATTTCGAGAACGTCCACTTCCGTTACGCCAACCATCCCCTGCCGATCTATAGCCAATGTTCGCTGTCGATTGAGGCTGGCGAAAGGGTTGGGTTGGTTGGACCTTCCGGTTCCGGCAAGTCAACATTCGTGAAGCTCATCCAGAGACTCTACGACCTGAGCGGCGGCCGGATCCTGATAGACGGCCAGGACGTCTCCGAGGTGACCCAAGAGTCGCTCCGTTCGCAGATCGCGATCGTGCAGCAGGAGCCTATCCTGTTTCACAGGTCGCTTGCCGAGAACATCGCCTATGGCCGGCCTGGCGCGAGCCAGGCCGAAATCGAGCAAGCGGCACGGCTGGCCAGTGCGCATGACTTCATCGCGCCCCTGCCGAAGGGCTATGGGACATTGGTCGGCGAAAGAGGTTTGAAGCTCTCCGGCGGCGAGCGCCAGCGCGTGGCGATCGCGCGCGCCTTCCTGGCGAACGCGCCGATCCTTATTCTTGACGAGGCCACATCGAGCCTCGATTCGGAATCCGAGGTGCTCATTCAACAAGCGGTGGATCGGTTGATGGTGGGTCGAACCACACTCGTCATCGCACACCGGCTGTCGACGGTCCGCTCGCTCGATCGGCTGCTCGTCTTCGACCGTGGCCGCATCATGGAGGACGGCGATCATGCCGCGCTGATCGATCTCGATGGTGGCATTTACCGCCGCCTCTTCGAACGGCAGGCGTTGGAACTAGCGATGGGCCTGGCCTGAGCGCCAAGTATCAGGATCGAGTGCCCGACCGCGAGAGCGCCCATTCCCGGTACAAAATGTATCGCCGTCTCACGACATCCCAAATCTAGCCCGGTCGACGTATATTGGGAAGCACATGGAGGTGTCCGCTGAAACCGACTCCCATCCAAAAAAACATAAGGTACCGTCCATCATACTCCTGTTTCGCTTGCATTGCGCAGAACTTAAGCTCGTTAATTTTCGCTTAGAAAATTCTAGAACTATACTGCAAGAGATCCTCCGAAATCCTAGACCTCTTTCATACCGGGCACAACGCAAACGTTTCGCTCAGGTTGCAACCTAAGCTGTCAAACACCTTTTAAGAGAGCGGTGTCCAATGAAGTCCGGCTTGGCAAACCTGCGCAGGTTCTACTGTGGCAGACTGAGCTTCGCCATTCGGCCTCCATCGATCGTCCACACCTGACCGGTGATAAACGAGGATTCTGGCGAAGCCAGCCAGACTACGAGGTTCGCGACCTCCTCCGGCTTCCCCGTTCGCCCAATTGGATGGATATTACCGATCTGCTGGCGAAAGCGCTTGGGGTCCGGCATGCTCTCGATGAAATCCAAGTTCAGGTCGGTGTCGATCCAGCCAGGCGCGACAGCGTTGCAGCGCACACCTTCGGCGCCGTGGTCGATCGCAACCGCGCGGGTGAGACCGTGGAGACCAGCCTTGGAGGCGCAATAGGCCGCGTGTTTCGGGTTGGATCCCAGCCCCTCGATCGATCCGACATTCACGATCGCGCCGCCAGTGGACCGCAGGTGAGGCATCGCCGCCTTTATCAGCACGAATGGGGTGGTCAGATTTATGGCGATCGTCCTCTCCCAATCTGCTAGGCTCATATCTTCGACGAGCGCCTCCTGCATGACCCCGGCGTTGTTTACCAGGACATCGAGCCGTCCCGCCCGTTCGACAACCGCTTTGATAGCATGAGCCGCCTTGGTCGGAGCTGTGAAGTCGACCGAAATGGCCTCGAATTCCCGGTCCTCACCACGTTGAGCGGTGAACACGCGAGCGCCCTCGTCCCTTAGACGTCGCGCAGTCGCAAGACCGATGCCGCTACGCCCGCCCGTCACGAGAGCCACCTTACCTGCAAACCTTTTATCCAACTGCCTTTCCACCCTTCACTTCGACGAGCGACATGCATAGGCAGCGGGACATCGCGTGAGGCACGATGGTCTGGGCGATGCCACCGCCTCTGCGATCTGCCGAGCGGACTAGCTTGCCAAGCTCTGCCCCTATCCGCAGGATCGACGGGGAAGCGGTGAAGACGCTTCCCCGGTTCTGCTACCTCAAACCCAGATGCCATCCCGCTGATCGAGACCCGCGGCTTCCTTCCCCCCGCCGAAGTTCCCCCCGACGACTGGCTTCTGCAGCGGCGGAAGCGGAGTATTACATACTCAGGATCCGGCAAGCCGAGCCTTGCTTGTGTCATTCTAATCGTAAGCACCAGCAACTGCCCTGAGAATGCACAAAAGGTTTCGCTAGGGTTAAAACCAGTTTATGCCTCGCGCAGTCGTGCGCAAGCTGTTCGGACCTGCGACATCGCCTTATTTCGGAACCAGCTGGCGGTTTGGTGAGTACCGGCACACGGGCTCCTTGTCCGGGTGCAGCAGAACTCGTAGGCCTCCGTTGCCTTGCGCCAAGCTCCTGGAGTAATGCGGGCATGGCTGTTCTAAAACATCCCAGGACGTACCCCCGGGCCTCGTAGGCGTATGCGCGGTCTGCAATCAGGTCGATCGTTCGACGACCTTCGAACGATCGCAGCCCGTACGTCTCTATTTCGCGATAAGCCTCTGCTTGACAGCGCCTTGGCGGCAACCTCAGCTTTGAACGCGCTCTGTTGGGGTATGAATGCGGCCCACCGAGAGCGCTGGCTGGCGCTTGCCGAGTAAACTCTGCCATGCAGAATCTCAGTCTCCTGCGACTGGCAGCCAACCAGCTGGGCCGGTATTGATTCGGGCCTGGCCGAGCTCGACGCGGGTGAGATCGTTGAGCGGGCGATCTTGGCCGTGGAGCTGACGCTCGAGGAATTGCCGAACCCGCGCAAGACGACCTGGAGAGCGAGTATGCCAGGCTGGAAGTTAACAGGCTGCCCAGCAATTGAGGGGGACCCGACGGGTGCAACACCTGTTTTTTCTTCCAGGGGGAACTCGGCCCTGCTATGGCCGATCCTACCGCACGTCGCTGATCAGCGACCGGACTTTCGAGAAGCGGCAGTGCGCCTTTCGTCCGGTCAGCCTTTCTCCTGACGCAAACACATGCGGATCGCCGCGGACGGGGAAAGTCGTCCCGCGTCCCGTCCTGCGGCCTGCGCTTTGCTGACGCTCCTACGGCTGTCCCGTTCACCGCCCGAGGCAGGGGCGAATTTCCTCCGTCCTACGCACGACAACCGTCCGCTGTTGCGGACGCGCGCGGGACTGCCGGTTTCCCTGTTGGAGGGCCGACAGTCGCTGGCTCGGAGGTTAACCGGAAACGGGTGCGTCGAGGACCAGCGATCCTGTGCGCCATCCGCTGATCGTATGGCTCCCTGGCGGTTCTTCTTCGCTGCGCTAGCGCTTCAGCAGCTTCAACAATGATGCACGTCGGCTTCATCATCTTCAGCGGCTGGCGCTTGAACCCGGCAACACCACACGGTGGACACAAGCGCCGCTCCGCCAGGTAGCAAGGGAAATCGAACCTATGTAACCGACCACTCAATTAAGCCGACGGCCCGCTGAAGTATCGCCTCCGTCCGAGCGATGTCAGGCGAGCTGGCGGTCACATATCCGATTAAGTCTCGGTGATCGCCTCTCCTTTTGATCGTGGTGTTTGGTTCAAGGTAAAGCTTCACTTTGGCGACGCCAGGTACAGCAGCCGCCCGGCTGACGCCATCGATCCAATCGAGAACGCCGTCCCGTTCAGGAACTAGGAATTGCGCAGCAGCAGTTTCTGAACGGGTTCCGCGCAAATCGCCCTCATCGCCGATCACGAGTTTAATGTGCTCTCGGATAAGATTGATACCGCAAGCTAGCTCAACTAGCTCAACACCGGGCGAGCCCGACATACGCGGATTTACTTCAATGACGACCGGCCCATGTGCCGTCCACCTGAGTTCAACGTTGGTCGGACCCCAGTGAAGGTCGAGAGCCTGTAAACACCTCAGTGAAACATCGGCGATGCGCTCATCCTCTTCATTGGTAAGCAAGGCCGGATAGGCGCATCTATTATATACGAAATGCGGCGAGGGACCGAATTCGAGAGAGGCGATTCCAATGACGTCATCTCCCATCATCTCCACCCAATAATGAAAGCCTTTCACAAATTGTTCCACTAATATTCTTGCTGGGGACTGCCATGTACTCCACCTGCTTGATAGATAAGCAGTATGCTGGATTAGCTCCTCGCTACTGCCGCACAATCGGACCCCCTCGCTGCCGCCGGTGTCCGTGGCTGGTTTTACAATTACAGGAAAGCCGATTTTAGCGGCAGAGCTTACAACCTCGCTCGCATTCGTTGCCAACGCGTAGGCAGGAATTGGAATGTCGGCTTGCCCAAGCAGCTGACGTTGAGTGAATTTATCGCAGCATCGTTCAACCGATTCGGCGTTCGGACCTGGCAGATTGAAATGTCGACAGAGCATGCCGACTGTCGCATATGCAGCTTCCTCCGAGCTCGTAATCCCAGCAATATCATAGGTCGCATGCAGCCGAACACACTCGCAAATCAGCGCATCGAGATTGGATGTGTCCACACAGATTACCTCACTGTCTTCTGCGGCATGATAGTAGTGCCTAAGTGGATCAGCCGCCAGGGTAATCGAGTGCAGGCCAAGACTTCGGGCCGCTTGGACATATAGAGGACCATTGTTCCTTGTACCCTCGATCAGGATAAGCGCTCTTCTTTTCATGTTTGTCGACTCCGAATAGCTTGTCTGGTTTTTTTCCGCGCGTGAGTTCGTCCAACATACCACTGCTCGTGGTTTGCGATTGGTAAATTCTTGTGAAGTAGTTGTATTTATCTGTTGCAGGATGTGACGTCATGACCACCAAAAAGAGTGTCTTGGTTGCCGCAATATAGGCCTATTCTTCTCGCGCAAGTCGGCTGGGGAATGAGAGGCGCGATGATGGGATCCGTTACCGCCGCACCGATCCTGGTGAAGGACCAGAGATCCCATGGCAACGGGTGATGACCGGTGTCTACATCACTCAGCTGGCTGGGGAGCGTCTGGGAGAAGGTACGATGCACGAGCTTCTGCTCGTCGCGCGAACTGTCATTCAAACGAGCTTGGTGAACGGCCTTACACCTAACCTACAGCGGCCTCAAGAACGCACCGCCAAACTGCTGGATAGCTTCATCGATTCGGTTGACGTTCACCGTGCTTTTGACTACGAAACTATGGATCAAGTAGTGCGACGCACAGAAACTTCGATGGGTAGATCATCTTGCTTTGTCACCCCAGGCAGCAGGATGGCCCACCAGAATTAACCAATAGAAAATCTCACCAGCAAGTGTAGCCACCATCCACCAACAATACCGTTCCCGTGATATAGGTTGACGCGTCGCTAGCAAGAAATTGGACGGCAGATGCAATCTCATGAGGTTGGCCGAAGCGGCCCATTGGCGTCCGATCAGACCATGCCCTGACCACTTCTACAGGATACTGGTCGGTCATCTCTGACTGTACGAATCCAGGCGCCACTGCGTTCACCCGAACCCCAGATCTTGCCCATTCGCAAGCAAGGGTTTTGGTTACCATAGTTACCCCCGCCTTGCTCGCATTGTAAGCCGTGACTACGGATTCCTGTCGGGTGACAACATCTCCACATATCGAACTGATATTTACAATCACGCCGGAACCGCGCTCCGCCATGAGAGAGCCGAAGGTGCGACTGCAGTAGAACAGGCCGTCCAAGTTGACTGAAAGGACAGCTCGCCAATCCTCGTCGGTGGTATATTTCGTCGGCGCCGCGCGGGACACCCCGGCATTGTTAATAAGGATGTCAGGGCAAACGGCGATGCCATCGGCGAGATCGCGTACCGCCTGCGAGTCCCTAACATCGAGCTGATAGACTTTAGGCTTGACTGGAAACTGATCTGCCGCCGCGGCCACGCGAACCCGATCCCTTCCAGTGAGAATTATATCGGCGCCAGCTTCTTGTAATGTAAGCGCGACTTGCAATCCGATGCCGCGTGCTCCGCCGGTCACCAAAGCGGTCTTCCCACTCAGACCGAATCTGCCATCGATGAATGATTTACTCATGTATAAGCCCTATCCCTTCTGGAATGTTTCCCGCCTATCGTCTGATGGCCTGCCTTCTTTTTCTAAGCGCGTCTTATCACCTCCTACTGCGACGATAACGGCAGTTGCTGTGTTACTTCCATTCATGCGTTTTTTGGGAACTCAGAGTAACTGTCGTATGGCGCCAACAATGCTGTCCCGTGTTGGAAAAAAGTCCTTCTCAAGAGCCGGACTGAATGGGACATGAATATCTGGAGCACTCAGCCGCAAGATAGGTCGCTTCAAAAGATCGAAGGACTCTTCCGCCATCACCGCTGCGATTTCACTTCCGACGTTGCAGATACGGTGTCCGTTCTCGACAATAATCAGCCGTCCGGTCTTCTCGATTGACATCTTGATTGCCTCATAATCGAGCGGCTTCAATGTACGTGGATCGATCACTTCGACCGAAATGCCTTCCTCGATGAGGTAGTTGGCAGCTTCCATGGTCGGCCTGATAGCACCGGCGATGGCAACGACGGTAACGTGCTCCCCCTCGCGCTTCACGTCCGCTTTGCCAATTGGGATTAAATGGTCCGGATCCGTGGGGACGTCGCCTTTGAGAGGCCAGAGGCGGGTGTCCTCGAAGACGAGCACAGGATCGCCGTCGCGAATGGCGGATTTCATGAGGCCTTTGATATCGGCAGCGCTGGTCGGGCTGATAATCTTAAGGCCCGGCACGTTCATAAAAAGCGGGTAAGGCCGGTCGGCATGCTGTGCCGCTTCGGAGCCCGTCGAGAACATACAGCAGCGAAAGACGATTGGGATGTCTATCTGGCCCCCAGTCATATACCGCAATTTTGAGGCCTGGTTTACAATCTGGTCACAAGCGAGATAGATGAAACTGGCAGTTGAAATGTCTACAATCGGTCGCAAACCATTGATGGCAGCCCCGATGCCAAGTCCCGTAAAACTGCCTTCTGAAATTGGCATGTTCCAAACCCGGTTCTTGCCGAAGCATTCGATAAGCTTGCCGCCGCCATGAACTGAGACGTCCTCTCCCAACAATACAACGCGCTCATCCCGATGCATTTCCTCTAGCTGGGCCTGCACGATTGCCTCAAAATAGGTCATCTGAATATGGGGACCGGGCGTGGCTGCGTCTCTGTGGGTATCGTCTTTCACATCCATTAATCCCTCCAGCCCACCCTTAGCGGGCAATGGTCGACACGAACATATAGTCGGGCAACGTTTCGGGCCGGGGCATGGGGCTAGCCAAAGCAAACTGTACGGCCTGTGTGACGGCTTGGGCCACTTCATGCTCGATGGTTGCTAGAGTCTCTTCATTTACACCCTCTTCGAGCAGCACAGTGCGATATAGCAAAATTGGGTCCCGGTCGCGTTTGTGTGCCTCGACTTCTGCGACCTGTCGATAAGGCTCCCCAGAAACGGCCAAGCCTATATTGTGTTCATCGAACCGATAAGTGTTGGCCACTATGAGAGTGGGTCCCTGCCCCGCGCGTGCTCGCGTGACCGCATATGCCGCAGATTGATAGACGGCACTGACGTCCTGTCCGTCTACTATTTCTCCTGGAATTCCGTAACCTGCCGCTCGTAGGGCAATGTCCGGCTGTCCGTGGCTTGTTGCTACGGAGGTGGTCATTGCATAGCCATTGTTCTCGCAAAGATAAATGACGGGAAGCCTCCACAACGAGGCCATGTTGAGGCTCTCGTGAAAAGTGCCCTGGTTCACTGCTCCGTCGCCGAAAAAGCAAAGGGTAACCTGATCGACGCCGCGCACCTTGGCGCTAAATGCGCATCCTGTGGCAAGAGGAATGCCCCCTCCGACGATTCCCGATTCACTGATAATCCCCACTGAACTGTCCGCAAAATGCATCGAACCGCCACGCCCCTTACAAACGCCGCCCTCCTTACCCATCAGTTCTGCCATAAGCGCCTGCAAATGCGCGCCCTTCGCAATCGGATGGCCATGCGAACGGTGTGTTCCGGTCATGGCGTCATCGTCCCGGAGGGCGAGGCTTGCTCCGACGATAGCGCCTTCCTGACCCACGGTCGTGTGAAACCAACCAGGGATCTGACCACCGTTGAACAGGCGCCTACCTTCTTCTTCGAATCGGCGGATGCGAAGCATCCGTCGAAAAGCCTCTAGCCTACGATCGCCCTTCAACTGCATGACCCAACCCTGCCCGTCAGCAAGGGGCGATCGCCTGCATTCCAACAGCGCGCATCGGCTAAATCCTCGTGCTCGAGCTCCGAAGGTACGTGGCGGGTCTCTTCGGCATTCTCCTGGCGAGGCACGATCTCGGCAGGCACTTTCATCTGGTTCTCTGTCAGCATGGCCTTGTTCCTTCCGGCTCGCACAACCCTGTGCATGCGTCATGCCATTTGACCTGAAGGCTCGCATTACACTGTTCTTCATCGAAGAAAGGCGTCGTGAAAGAACTGCACAGACCTCCTTTGTTCGAAGTTCGCCAACAATGTCGGATCCTGAACTGGCCCCCATTTCGGCCGGACAGTCGGCCTAACGCGGGAGGCTTGGGGATATCCTCAAGCACAGGCTTATGGCTGACGACTGTCGACGGATTGAACTGATCACCGGGGAGGTACGGCGCCGACACTGGACGACGACCGAACAGAAGCTGCAGATTATCGAGGAGAGTTTCCTTCCGGGTGAGACCGTGTCCTCTGTCGCCGCACGATGAGGCGTGGCGCCAAATCTCTTGTATCGTTGGCGCCGTTTATTGAAGGAAGGCGGAACGGCTGCGGTGGGATCGGACGAATCTGTGGTCGGGAGTTCGGAAGTGCGGCGGCTTGAAGAGCGCCTTCGCGACCTCGAGCGGCTTCTCGGCCGCAAGACCATGGAAGTGGAGATCCTCAAAGACGCGCTGGCCAGGTCGGAGTCAAAAAACCGAACTTGCGGCTCTTGTCGCAGCCGAGGGACGGTTCCCGATGAAGGCCGTTGCCGAGACCCTCGGGGCGGCGCGTTCCCATCTCCATGAGTTGCATCGCCTGGTGAAGCCGCGCGGGCCTTATCGCAACCCCGATGACGATGGGCTCTTGGAGCTGGTCGCCGCCTGATCGACGAACGCCCGACCTATGGCGATCGTCGCATCACAGCCCTGACGAACAGGGAACGCGAAAGACGGCGAACCGGCCGTCAATCACAAGCGCGTCTTCCGTGTCATGCGCCAGCGAAACAGGCGCGACAGCACGCGCACGAGTAAAAAGAGCCCGGCCTGCACGAGATCCAGCGTGTGCCGTCGGGCGAGACACCACCACCCGGTACGATACAATCAGGCGGGATGGTAGATGAGAGCTATGCAGCGCCGCGATGAGGCCGATCTCAGCTCCCAAATGCCTGAGATTGGCTTCGCGCGCAGGCGTTTCGGCCGCGTATAAGGTGCCGCCTTGTGAAAGGGATCGCAGCAACCTCAGCCGGCAGCATGAACACTGCGTGATAGAGCACCGGCAGCAGTTCATTCTGGCGTGCGGCAAGCCAGTCCCGGCAGGCCTGACCCTGGCATTTGGGACTGTGCCGGCTGCGACAGGAATTGTAGGCCACGCGGATCGACCGCAGGAGCGGCAGCCGTAGACTGGCCGCCCAGTTCGGCGGTCCGGCAGAGCTCGATCGCGCTCATCACACGCCGCTCGATGCGAGCCTAGATAGCCGTCATGAACCTGTCTATATACTTCGCCATGGCGGCGGAAGATATCCGCCACCTTCAGTCTCGCCGACATGGCGGTACCACTCACCCTGGCGGCACCTCGATGTTCAGCCGGGCTTGTCGTGCGTCGGATGAGGCTGTTCGAGACCTTAGCGTAGCGCGCCGCCGGACAGATTGTTGTGGCCGAGTAGAACCTGGATGGTGCGGATGTCGGTGCGTTCTGAAGATGCGTGGCGAAGCTGTGCCTGAGCGTGTGGACCGTCACCCGCTTAGGCGGCCGCACGCGCCGAACGACAAGCCCAAATAACACCCGCGCGCGGGAAACAGCCAGTCCCGCGGCTTCGCCAAGCCGCCAGTAGACTCGCAGATGCGCAGAAGCTGCGCCGACAGCATCACGGTGCGGTCCTTGTCGCCCTTGCCGTGCTCAACACGGATCACCCCGCGACCGCTGTCGATGTCGCCGACCTTCAGCCCGACAGTCTCCAAGCACTGAGACCTGCTCTTAGGCCGTCGTCAGGGCCGTACGGCACTTCAGGCTCGGCACCGCCTCTAGGAAGGCCACGACTTCGTCGGCGCTCAATACCACCGGCAGCGTGCGTAGCGAGCGAGCATAGACGATCCGCTCCGGACTCTCGGCATGGCCCAGCGTCACGCCGTAGAGGAACCGCAGCGCGCACACCGTCTGGTTCAGCGCAGCCACGAGATTCCGGTCGACATCAAATGAACTTGGAAGGCGCGCACGTCCTCCAGACCGAGCCGGTCCGGCGAACGGCCAAGTAGCGCGAAAACTTCGCCGCGGCATGCACGTGGGGATCGCTGCGTGGCCGGCGGCAGATTACGGATCGTCATATCCTCGATCATGCGCCGGGGAACTGGGGTCAACTTGGCCATTTCTGTAGCTCCTGTTCTCAGATTGCGCTTCAACAGCCGCGATCCTTCAAAACAGAAGCGTTCCTGCAAACCGATCCGCCAAATGCCGCGTTAGCGGCTTCGTTCAATCCTCAAAATGCCCACATCGCCAAAAATCTGCCAAAGTAGCACTAGGCTGCGTCGCGACGGATCGCCTCTGGTGGACTCCGACAGGCAAGTCAGAGAAAGCTCGAAAAATCAACACTGGGGCGTTTCCGTCGGACGCTCAGCTTAGCTACATCCGTGGCAGACTTATTGGACTTGCTCAGCGCGGCGGCAGCACGATCGAAGAACTCTGGAGGAAGGCCCTCTCCGGGTTAGTAGAGTCAAAAAGATTTGTCCCCTGTGACGCAAATGCGAAAAGCAAGCCGACCAGGGGAGTCGTGATCAGTAGGGCGGAAATCGCACAGCATTTCTCTTCCAACAAACGCCCAGCCTCGGCATGTATATCTAGGGAATAGTGCATATTTATCCTGCGAGATAGCGTTCCGTCACGACAGGAGGGACTTCTCATAGTATCGCGCTGCCTCAGGTTTCTTGTCAAGCAGGTCCCGGCTGTGACGTAAGCAGATGAATTGACCGCCCCATGGAGCACCGAACACGCCGAACGATGACGACCGATCCGCGCTCCATACACCGAAGCTCCACATTGTTGTGTCCCCAGCCAAGATCGAGAGCATGCAAACCACTCAGCGAAATGTCTGCTACACGAAAATCGTCGTCACGAAGCGCCAACCCAGTGTGACCTGACACTGACCGGCTATTGCCTGCAATTCGACCAATATCCTTGGCGGAATGGCCACATGCGCCACCCCCAACAGAGACCGTGTGTTCGGAGGCTAACAGCGGACTTGCTGCAAATCTGACGCCACAGCTGCCACTGCCCGACTGCTGGTCAGAGTATCGACAGCACTCGCGGGTCAGGGCGTCGACCATGGACTTGGATGCCTCCACCCCCCTTTCTACGAATGTAGGCGGGCGAGTTGGACCAACGAAAAGCCAACTTCCGCAAAAGTGCTGAGCCAGATGCGCAACAAACAGCTTTTCCGCGGATCTCTCAAGAATTGGACAATTTGAAGAGACTCGGCCGAAATCCCTAGGCCACCAAAGCCTCATCAAACGGGCATCTCGTGAGATTTTCAACTCCGCTCTCGGTCACGAGCACCTGCTCTTCCAGTTTTACGCCTTCCCGCCCACCGACGGCACCGATATAAGCCTCGACGCACAGGGTCATTCCGGGCTCGAGAACATAGTCGAATGCTCCCGGGATGAAGTCTTCAGGATAGAGAATCGCGGGATATTCGTCGCAAAGACCAATGCCATGCATCATGACGCCATATCGCTGCTTGACGAAATCCGCGGGAAGCTTGTGGCTGCGCTGAGTGAGTTCGGTGAAAGAGACGCCCGGCTTTAGCATAGCCATGTTTGCAGCTACGTGCTCGTAGGCTATGTCGTGCAGCCTTCGCTGTGCTTCGGTGGGTCGGCCGTCACCGCAGTGCCAAGTGCGGGAGAAGTCGGCACACATGCCGTACGGGCCCACCATATCGGTGTCGAAGGCGACGAGGTCTCCTGAGACAATGCGACGGGGGCCGGCCTCCTGCATCCAGGGGTTCGTGCGCGGGCCGGAAGTTAAAATGCGCGTTTCGATCCACTCGCCACCACGTGCGATGTTTTCGGCATGAAGAACCGACCAAAGTTCCGTTTCGGCTATGCCGGGCTGCAAACGTTCTCGCATTTTGGCAACGGCAATCTCGCAGGTCGCGAGAGAGCAGCGCATGGCGTTGATCTCGTCGATTCCCTTAATGGCCCTGGCGTGCTCCATGAGCTGCATGCCGTTGCAAACCTCGATGCCAACTGCATCTAGCGCACGAAGGCCGGGGATTTCGATCTTGTCGACGGCAAGACGACGGTTTTTGCCACCAGAGCGGCGCAACAGTTCGTCAATTTGTCCGGCAAAGTCCTTGGCGACTGCTTCTTCTTGGTCGCCGGCAACGAAATAGTAAAAGCCGGCCCCGCCATCCCGGGTTTCGTTGATGAGCGGCAGATAGGTTGACAGGTGGCTGCAACGATGGAAATCCCAGAGAACGACATAGCCGTCGGCCGATACGAACACAGCTCGTGACGGATTGTGCATGATCCATATGTGCATGTTCGAGGAATCTGAAGCGTATCGTATGTTCAGCGGGTCGAAGCAGAGCACGCCCGCATAGTCTCTTTGGCGGAGTTGCAGAACAATCCGATCAAGACGGGTCTTGCGCATACGATCTAGGTTGGGCGTGGTCAGGCCCAAGGCTGCCCACTCCGCAAAGGCGACGTCCGTCGGCCCAATTTCAACCCGATCGTTGTCATCCATGCTCCCATCCGGCTTAAGTGCTTTTGCCACTCGCGTGGGATCAATTTTGTGGTTCACAATCGAAAACGAGGACATGTTAAGGCCGCCCTAGTGGCTCACTCTTACGTGGATCTAAGACCGGATTTCTTGGATGCTAAAGGCGGAAAAAATATTGCTCGATATAAAGTCAATTCATCTGCATTCGTGCTCTGGGGTGCCTGCGACCACAACTGGAACCAGGTAGCCTTCCAGCGCGCCGCAATGGGCAATCTGTCGATCCCAGAGCTTTGCCGGGAGCCCTGTCGTGCTAGTGGTTTACGCCTGACATAAGAGTTCGGCTGAGGATTCCCTTTTGTGAGTGCGCATGCGAGTCTGGTACATGCGCACAGGAATATACCTCACCGTTTCTTCGATTGATCGTCAGCCTCTCTCTGATCAGCGCGCCCATCGCAGTGCGCTGCAGAAGCACGTTTGGCGCGCAGAGATCATTCTGTTGAGCAGCGACGGCGTGGGCACCCTCGAGATCATGCGGCAATCTGGTAAGTTCAAGACTTGCGTGTGGCGCGCCAGTGCAAGCTCTGCAACGATCCGCAGTTCGTCGACAAACTGCGCAACGTCGTCGGCCATGCCACTAGTTGATCCACCGGCTCACGCTATCCTGTTGTCGGTCGACGAGAAGAGCCCAGATCCAGGCGCTCGACCGCACCCAGCCCGGCCTGCCCATGAAGGGTAGGCTCGGCACCACGACCACGACTACAAGTGCAACGGCACGACCACCCTGTTTGCCGCCCTTACCGTGCTCGATGGCACCGTTATCGGCAGGAACATGCAGCGCCATCGTCACCAGGAATTCATCCGCCTCACTCAACGCTGTCGATGCCGAGGTGGCGGCCAGCAGGGCCATCCACGTCGTTCTTGACAACTACGCCGCTCACAAGCACCCCAAGGCGCGTGCCTGCTCGGCCGCCATCAGCGCCTCACCTTCCGCTTCCACCTTAAGCGTCACGAGCACCGCACGGCTGTCCTTGGTTGACAGAGGCAGGGTCAGATGCGGGCCGCTTTGACTCGCTGCGGCATGGTACGAGCGGATGGCGACGACCGCCTTTGCAACGGCGGCGACGCCCGCGCCGTCGAGACGGGAGTTCACCCCCTTTGTGTCCCGGATTAGGACGGCGTCATCTGGGTCTACGGCGCCAATGATGACGACGGGATCTTCACCGATGAAGGCTTCGAGGAGGTCAAACTCCTCCTCGAAGAACATCATCGCGTCTCCCCATCGAAAGCTTGACCCCAGCACTCCGGTGCTCAGGTTCTCTGGCCACCAGATACGCACGTCTGCGGTCTTCACCGGATGCGTACCACGCAGGCTCAAGTTGGCGTTTGGAATTGGCAACGCTTCCGGAGCGAAACGTTATGACGAACTGAACGTCAAGGGACTCTCCATCGCTGACCTAATGAGCGTGGAAAGCTCTACGAGGAGATGCTGGACCTCATGGAAGAATCCGGGGAATTTCCGATTCCTGACCCACGGGGCCACTCCCGTCGTGTATCGCACAACGAAGGTGCAGGCGGCAATGCGCCCAGATGGAACCCCACTATATCTCGATTGCAAGCCAGTTTCGGGCTGAGCGACATCTGTGGCTTTCGTCCCAACAAGAAGCGTTCCAGGACCGCTATTCTAAGCCAGAACGATTCGGCGCTCGCGAAATACGTGTAGAGGAGCGCCGCCACTTCATAGGCGCTTACTACATAGCGGACACGGACACCGGTTGCCCGAGGTTATCGGTCCCTGGATGCCAGATTCAATCATTGAATTTGATGCGCAGCATGATGTTGATGCCCCATTCGTTATTAGCGCGCCGGCGGGAACAGTGGGCGCCTCCGCCTTACCCCCATAAGCCGTACCCTCATAGGGCGCGCGAACCGGGCACTGCTTGTGCGGCACAGCTGAACCATGGACGCCTGCCGAGGGTGCCCACCAACCGCAGTTCCCCAGTTGCGAAGCCCTCGAGGCCACCCCGTTTTTATGTTACGCCGTCGCAATCGCCGGGTTCGGCTGTTCGGCCGGAACACCCCAATTGCTCGCCATGGAATGCCAATGCATTACGCCAGACCCGCGGTCTGTTGCGCTGATGAAAGGCTTCGCGCCTGACAAATTGCCTAAGCCCAGCCAAGATTTTAAACAAATCGGCCCCCAGTTTCCGCGAGGGATGAACGTTCAGCAGGTCAACGATTTGGAGCTTAACGGGAAATGGCATCTAAAGCTGTGCTCCGGGTCCTGCAGGCTCACTGAGGATGGGGGAGCGACGCGGCCACAGATGCGATCTTGAGCGTAACGACACCGGGTGTGGAACTCGCAGCCGGATGGCCGGTACATCACGCTTGGCACTTCGCCCTTGAGCTCAATCCTGTTGAGCACTGCGTCTGGGTCCGGTTCGGGATTGGCCGCAAGCAGCGCTTCGGTATAGGGATGGCTTGGCTGATGGAAAATACTCTGCGTCGTGCCGACTTCAATGAAGCGGCCGAGATACATGATTGCCATGCGGTCAGTTATGTGGCGCACTACATTGAGGTTGTGCGTGATTATCAGGATCGCGATGCCTAGTTCGTCCTGCAGGCGAGTGAGAAGATTTAGCACCTCGCCTTGCACCGAGACATCCAAGCCCGCGGTCGGCTCATCGGCGATGATCAAGTCCGGATTGAGCGCTAGGGCGCGCGCCACGCTGACGCGCCTGGCTTGACCACCGGAGAGTTGATGAGGATAGCGGCCAACAAAATCGGCCGGCAAGCCCACCATCCGCAGGAGGCGCGTCGCTTCAGCTCCTAAATCGCGATCCTTCAGCCCATGGATGCGGAAAGGCTCGGTCAAGATCGATCGCACCGTCAGCCTGGGCGAAAGTGAACCGATCGGATCCTGAAACGTCATCGCCATGCGTCGCAAGTAGGGCTTGCGTTCTACCGCACTGAGGTCCGTGAGTTCCTGCCCATCGAAGCTGATGCTGCCGCTCACCGCCCGCTGCAGGCCAATCATCGTGCGAGCGACGGTGGATTTTCCGGAGCCGCTCTCGCCGACAAGGGCCAGCGTCTCACCCTTGTGAATTTCAAAAGAAACACTGCATACCGCGTCGATGAAAGGCGCATTTGTCCCGGTCGCGAGCGCTTTAAGCGGCCCCATCGTGCGGAAGCGGACGCAGAGGTCCCGAACACTGACAAGGGCACTCATGCCGAAACTAGTCGATTTTCTTCGAGCAGATGGCATCGTGCCGTCTGCCCTGGGCTGATCGGGCGATCGACTGGCTGTTCCTCGAGACAGCGATCATATGCCTGCGGGCATCGCGCGCTGAAGATGCACCCCTTCTTCAAGCCCAGGAGGCTGGGCACCTCGCCGGAAATGGTCGGCAATGTGCGTGTGGTTCGTTTAAGCCGCCCCGGGTCGCACTCAAGCAGGGCGCGGGTGTAGGGATGAGCGGGATTGCGGAATATGCTGCGCACATCGCCTTGTTCGACCACTTCGCCGGCATACATGACGACGACCCGGTCGCACAACTCAGCCACAGCTCCAAGATGATGGGATACGAAGAGGACGGAGCAACCGATCTCCCTTTGGAGATTTTTGAGCAGATGGATGATCTGGACTTCAAGTGTCGCATCGAGCGCAGTCGTCGGCTCGTCGGCGATGAGGAGCACGGGTTTTACAAGCAGCGCCATGGCTATACATATCCGCTGACGCATGCCGCCGGAAAAGTGGTGCGGATAGGCCCCGATCCGGTTTTGCGGATCCGGAATTCCGACCCGGTGTAGCATGTCGATGGCACGAGCACGCTTTTCACTCCGGCTTTTTTGCTGGTGGTGCTGGATGTCGATCATCTGGTTCTCAACGGTGCGCACAGGATTAAGCGCAGTCATTGGATCTTGAAAAACCATGGAAAGTCGATCGCCAAGCAGGCTACGCTGCGACTGAGCCGGCATCTTCAGCAGGTCTCGCCCTTCAAACAGGATCTCGCCACCTGTGACATCGGCATTTTCCGAAAGCAGACCCATCACCGTATACGCAAGCGTCGACTTTCCAGATCCGCTTTCGCCGACAACGCCGACCACCTCTGCGGCTGCGACATTAAGCGACACGTTTCGCAGTGCATGAATGCGCCCCTCTGGTGTCCCGAAATCAAGATGGAGGTGACGTATCTCCAGGAGGGGTGTGGTCGATTGCGATGACCGATCGTGTGGTATCATAGATCTTTCCGCAGCTTTGGATCGAACATGTCGCGTAGCGCCTCACCCAGGAATGTGAAGCCCAGCGTTGCGAGGACGATTGGAATACCACCGCCAACCACAAGCCACGGCGTCTGCTGGATGTAATTATAGCCGTCGTTGAGGATTGCTCCCCAATCGGGCGTGGGTGGACGTACGCCCAAACCAAGGAAGCTGAGACCGGCCTCCACCGCGATTACCGCGGGCACGTCCATGCTCACGAGGATGAGAAGCGGGCCGATAACATTAGGCAGTACGTGCACTGCCAGGATGCGCATCGTGCCAGCGCCCAGAGTGCGTTCTGCGGCGATGTATTCACTGTTGCGTAGCGCCTCTGTCTGGGTCCTCACGACCCGTGCATAAATGGGCATAGAGGTGATTGCGATAACAAAAATCATGCTGGCCAGGCTGGGTCCAAGTAAGCCGATAATCGCCAACGCGAAGATGATGCCCGGAAAGGAGCGGATCGTATCGAATAAAAGAAGGAGCAAATTGTCCAGCCACCTCGGTCCGAAGCCTGCGATCAGACCAAGCACGAGGCCGGCTGCCAGCGAACTGCCTAGCGAGGCGAAGGCGACAAGCAGCGGGACGCGGCCGCCCATCATGACGCGCGAGAATGTGTCGCGGCCCAGTTGATCGGTGCCCAGAAGAAAAAGTAGTGACGGGTCCGCCAAGCGCGGCCCCACCATGATGCGGGTCGGATCATGTGTAATGATGATCGGGGCGAAGATCGCGCTTGCGAAAACGATCGCGACCAGCGCGGCTCCAAGGACGCCAAGACGGTTCTTGCGCAGTTGCCGCACCGTCTTACGGAAGCTGCCGGGTGCTAGCTCTGGGCCAGTTTCGCCGCGGAGCGCTTCAAGGCTCGCCATGCTAAAGTTTCTCGCGGGTTCGAGGATCAAGAGAGGCAGCGATCAGATCGGACGCCGTCGTCGCCAAGACAGTAACAACAGTGGTGACTAGCACGGCCCCTATTACGACTGCATAGTTGCGCGTGTTGACCGCCTGTACAATCAAGGCACCGATACCTGGTCTTGCGAAAACGACCTCGATAAAGACAGCTGACGAAAGCAACCACGCTATGCCCACGCCGAGGATCGTCACTGTCGGCAGGATCGCAAGCGGCAGCGCGTAATGCAAAACAATGCGCCATTCGGAAATGCCGAAGGAACGGGCCATTCGCACATGGTTTTCACCCAGGATCTCCATCATGGATGCCCGTACCAGCCGGGAGATGTATCCAACCCAGCCGATCCCGACGGCGAAGGCTGGCAGAATGAGATGAACAAGGCCGTCCAAAAAACCCTGTCCGGCTCCGACTGCTGGTAACCAATGGAGCGTGACAGCGAAGATCAGGAGTGCGTAGACAGCCATGACGAACGAAGGAATCGCGATCGTGGCGACTGCCATGATCGCGACGATCTGGTCGATGACAGAATTACGCCTCATGGCCGAATAACAACCGAGCGGCACCGCAATCGCCACCGCCCACAAAATCGAGACGAAGATTAGTTCGATAGTATAAGGAAGTTGCTCGAATATTATGTCCGCAACCGGACGTTGGCTCAACACATCAAAACCAAGATTGCCTTGCAGCAGCCCTTCGAAGAAAATGACGATCTGCACGGCAAGCGGCTTATCCAGCCCCATCTCCCGATGAAGGTGCGCTATCATTTCAGGCGTGGCGCGGGGACCTAGCAGAGCAACGGCTGGGTCGCCAGGCACCGCATGGATCATCATGAACACAAGGGTCACCGCGATCACCGTAATGGCGACCGCGAGGAAAACGCGTTTCAGTAGATAGATCCACACAGTTCACGCTCAAGCTTAAGCCGGCTGGAAATCGATATATAATGGGGTTCCATCTGGGCGCATCGCCGCTTTCATTCGCGTCTTCCGATATAGGATTGGATTGGTCTCATTGGTCAGGAACCGAAATGCGCCAGAATCTTCCATCAAGTCCTGCATGTCCTCGTAAACCTTTGCCCGCTCGTTGGGATCGTTAATGGACAGTCCCTTAGCGTTTAGCTCGTCAAAGCGTTGGCTGCGGAAGCGTTGCCAGTTCCATATACCCACTTGATCTTGCACGAACCAAGTCACGTAGTCGTACGGATCCGGCAGTCCGGAGAAGGTCATAATAAAGAGCTGCACGTCCTTCCAGCTGTCTCCCTCAGACTCCACGCCGAGTGACCAGAATGTCCCGGGATCTCGGGCATTAACCACCAGAGAAATTCCGACTTGGGACAATTGTGCCTGCACCGTCTGAGCTATGGCTGAAGTCTGGCTGTCGTTTGTACAGTCGAGGCTCAATGTCAAACCATTTACCCCAGCCTTCTCGAGAAGCTCTTTGGCTTTTGAGAGATCACCTTCCGGCGGAACCAGAGTCTTTGCGCGATGCCCAACGATACCTGGAGGAATAATACCCGTGGCCGCAATTGACTGACCGTCATACGCGGTATCTAAAACCTGTGGTACATTGATCGCCCATTGGATCGCCCTGCGGACATTTATGTCCTTCAGTTTGGGATGATCCATGTTCATGCCGATCCATGTATAACGGGTCGATGCCCTTTCCGCGATCTCCGTGTTGGCGGGCGGATTGCTCTTGAACGCCGCGAGAGAGTCCAAACCGACTACGGTGAAATCGACGTCGCCCGCCTGATAAGCACGTTCCGCTGCCTTAGCGTCCGGAATAGGCAGGATACGGATTTCGTCGAAGCCCGGCTTGGGGCCTGACCAGTCCGGATTTCTCGTGAGAAGTGCGTACTGGTTGGGCTTCCAGTCAGCCAGCACGTAGGGACCTGAGAATGCTGGCGGCTTCACACCGAAATTACCGCCGTCCTTGGTGGCTTTCCTTACCGCAGCCTCAGAAACGATTTGGCCGACGGCATAAGGCAGCGGAACAAGCCAAACAGCCGCAAATGGCGCGTTGAACACGATAACACCACTGTAGTCGTCCTCCACCTCGACGTGATTTAACGAGCCCCATTGGGGCTTGATGGGTGAATTGAGCTTGATGACGCGCTCGAAAGAGAACTTAACATCCTTGGCCGTCAGCTCGCCGTAATCGCCACTAAATTTTATGCCTTTCTTGAGGCGAAATCGGATATGCGTGGGATCAACCTGCTCGATCTTGTCTGCAGCCTCTAACTCCCAGCCCCATTCGGTGCCGGGCTTATATCGCGTGAGCTTTGAATAGATACAGTTTGTTAGGTCTACTTCCGCCGCCTGCCCGAGGAAAGCGGGATCCAGCGTGACCAGGTCTCCACTGGAACGCACCTCGAGCACCTTGCCTTCGGCCGCCCAGATGACTTGAGACAAGGGCATGCCAGCAGAGATTATGCCACCGCTTAGCGCGGCTCCTGCCCTAAGAAAGGTGCGGCGGCTTACACTTTGCATCATGTCCTCCATGGCTGTTCCCCTTGCCGAGCGACTTGCCGAGGCGTCTTGCCGTGGCCGCGGCGCCCGCGTTCCTTGCTCGGGTGTGTTTCTCTTTGGAATATACTATGGGGCAGCCAAGCCGCAGGCGGAAAAGATACCGTCAGGCATAAATTCTGTTTATGTCATGAGCTCTCGGCCTAGTTGCCGACGCAGCACTCTTTCCTTCAGAAGTTGCGGAGATGGCGTGAACCTCACTGCTGGTTGGAACGCGTCAATACCTACTATCTCGTTGTAAAAAGCGACATTTGAACCCCGGCCGAGCGGGACCAGTACCGGTCAGTTTAAGTCCCGAGCGAACTCCTTGACGTCGTCTCGTTCAAGTAAAAGCTTGTCGCCTTCCTTCGCCACGATATGTGTCTCGATGCGCCATACGTCGCGCAGCGCGCGGACAGTGGCCGAGAGCGCAATATGCACGTTCCAGTTACCGCGGGCGTACGACTTTTCCCAGTTGGAGGTTCCGCGCGCCGAGCTCGGATCGTCGGGATGCATGGTAAGTGTGTCACTGTGCTTAGCCGAAATGACCATTCCGGTGTGCGGATGCACCACGGTCCCCGCGTCGCTCGCCATCCGGAAAGTTGTCTCGCCCGTGGCTTGGTTGGTGATTACCTCGCGACAGAAAGGTTTACCAGGCTTAATAGTCTCTGTTGCCATCGGCCGAGCACTCTCTGGCTTCAGAAACGGTACAAGTTTGGAGTCTACGGCATTCGCTTTGCGCACCGGCAAGATAAGCCTGCTGGCCGCACAATGTATTGATAGACTTGCCCTCTCTGGACTAGGAAAGACAATAGGCCAATGGCTGGTGGCGATGGCGAGCCTTATGCGTTGCCCTTTTTCAAAGCGTTGCCCGCAAGACCGCAGCTTCAGGCGTATTGCTTCAGCCTTACCGGGCGTCATTGGCTTCAAATCGAGGTCGTCGTGGCGATGGGTCAAATTCAGAATGCCATAGCTCACACGGGTGGCCGAGCCGTCCTTAAACACGAGCGAAAGCGTGGCCGATAGGATTGCCACTGCTTTGTCGGAAGAGAGGGTTACCTCAAGCTCGGGGAAGCCGAGAAGGTCTACCTCCTCCAGAAGAGGCTCGGTTTCGAATACCAAGGCGTTTCCGGCTTCCATGCGCTGGTCGATGGGCTGGTCCGGCACTGCGCCATACGCGCACCAAACACCGGATGATAGCCCCGAAGTGGACGGTGAACAGATCGTAAGAACAGCATCACTGCCATCTCCTTCGGCAAGAAGTCCCGGTGAGAGCGACAGCCGTCTTTCGACAATGCTCGCCGTCGGCCAGGAAGGCTCAGCGATCCAACGGCCTGGCCGCTCGTCGTAGATGGCGGCGGGGGGCAAAGGATCCTGAATCCACGCGCGCAACATCGGCTCGTCCTCAACGCCGGTGTGGATGCCTTTAAGATGCTGGTCCCACCAGCGCAAGCATTCCTGGAGAAAGCCGATGCGAGGCCCGGGCATGGCGATGTGAGGATACTTATGAGCCCAAGGGCCGATCAGGCCTTTGCGAGGTCCCGGCAGGTTCTCGAGCATGCGCAAGATGGCGTTGGGATAGGCGTCCGCCCAGCCACCCACCGCGTAGACAGGAATCTCGATGTTGGAATAGTCCTCGCAGATAGAACCATGCTTGTAGAAATCGTCCCGACGCTGGTGCGCGAACCAGTCTTGCAGCCAGATCCCGTTGCCGTTGAGCCGCTCTTCCCAAATCTCACGCCAGCGTTCTCCCACAAGAGCTGGATCGGGCGGGGTCATGGCAATCGCCCAAGCCGCTGCCCCCCACATCAAATTTTCGCACATAAGCGCGCCGCCGAAATAGTGACATTCATCCCGGTATCGATCGTCGGTCGAACACAGCGAGATTATCGCCTTGAGGGCTGGCGGACGGCGGGCAGCAACCTGAAGGCTGTTGAACCCGCCCCAGGAGATGCCAATCATACCGACACTGCCTGAGCACCATAATTGCTTCGCCAACCATTCGATCACGGCAAGACAGTCGTCCTGCTCTTGTTTGAGATATTCGCCCCTGCAGACCCCTTCGCTATCACCCGAACCGCGCATGTCCACGCGCACACCTGCATAGCCATGCCCGGCGAAGTATGGATGGGTGAGTTGGTCGCGCTCCACAGTCCCATCCCTCTTTCGATAGGGCAGGTATTCGAGGATGGCGGGGACCGGGTCCGCCTCGGCGTCCTCCGGCAACCAGAGGCGGGCAGCGAGCTTTACCCCGTCCGGCATCGGGATCCAGACATTCTCGATCTCGCGCACTTTGCGGGGGAAGTCGGTAACAACGCGGATGTCATCCATGGTCCAATCCTCATATGCGTTCGCGCTTGCCGAACTGCCCTTGAGGTTCAGCAAGAAGGCGGCGGGTAACCTGCTGGAACAAAAGCGGTGGCAGGGATACCCGTGTTCGTCGAAGGGGGACCGGCGACCAAGTTGCGAGCGCCGTCCTCGTCCTCACCTCGAATAGACGACGAGGCTGAAGAGTCGCAGACTGAAAAGCTCGCGACTGGCATAAAGCCGATTCATATCAAACGTTGCGCTCGCTAGCCTTAGTCCCGAGTGACAGGTTTCGCGCAGACTTAGGTCAACTTGGCTCTCGCATGGAGCGCGTCAAGGCTCGGCCCAACACCCGAGCGGCGGGATGTCATGGTGGCGTGAGACCGGTCGCCTCACCGAGCCTAGTTTGCCATCAACTTCCCATCAGCCTATCTGGGGCACCTCTCAGCCTTTAGTGATAGCCCGACAAATCTCGCAATGGAGATCCGTATTCCGCGGTTGCGCAGGATCGTCACGCATCGTCCGGCTATACGACTTTATTTGACTCCGGCCAGCCAGCGGATGTTCTTCCCGCAACCGCGACCGGCCGGCGGATGCAGGCGGATCAGCGGCGGTTAATGCGCCAAATAGCAGGCCATGGCCCGTTTTCCCCAACGAGATCTCTCTCTAAAACCCGAACGTCCAAGTTATCCTTCACGCCACGATTTTAAGCTCTTAGGTGGCTCCGCACCCGACGCACCTGCACCAACATTCCACTCCCCCAAATCGATACGCTTATATTGATTCTGAAGTGACATCTTACTGACGCGGCAGTTAGTCACTTCCAATGAATTATCCGTCGCTCACATACATGTATAGCCGCCATCAACGGACAGGATGGCTCCCGTGCAATAGCTTGATGCAGGGCTGGCAAGAAACAGCACCGCGGATGCAACTTCATGGGACTCGCCCATTCTTCCCAGCGGAGTCTGCTCTAACCATCGATCATACTGAAATGAGCTTTCATTCCTCGGGGAAATTGTCATCTCTGTTGTAACATATCCTGGAGCTACCGCATTTACTCGCACATTATGCTTTGCCCAGGCACAGGCCAGCGACTTCGTCATCATGTGAATGGCGCCCTTACTGGTAATATAGGCGGTGTTGTTCTGTGGCTGCGTCACTATCATGCCGCACATGGATCCGATGTTCACGATGTTGCCCCAGCGACGGGCGATCATGTGCCGGCCAAAGGCCCTCGCACACCAAAATGCAGCATCCGAATTGACCCGCATCGTTGCCAGCCAGTCCGCGTCGGAAGTGTCGAGGGCCTCGGTTATCCGGGCTATACCGGCATTGTTAATAAGGACGTCGATCGGCTGTTCGGCATTCAGTTCGTCGGCGAGCGCCGTAACCGCATCCGGCTTTGCCACATCGATGCCGCGATGACTTGCCGCGATACCGCATGATGCGAGTTTGGCCGCAGCGGCAGCAGCGCTATTCGCGTCCAAGTCCGCGATGACAATTGACGCGCCCGCTTGGCCGAGAGCGTGAGCGATTTCAAGCCCGATACCGCGCCCCCCTCCGGTTACAATTGCACGCTTGCCGGACAGGTCGAATTTCTTCAGATAATCCATGCTGCCTTTGATCCAAGTTTGTATGTTGGCCTCGCCCCAATAAATTGACCGGGATCATGATCCCGATACGGGTGGCGCCCGTTGTTGCTTTTGCGGGTCTGTGCCACTCTGCCGGCTATCATCACTAAAACGGCCCCGCGACACGGATACGGAATGACATTGTCCAGCACCGTCCGACAGGGATCAACATTCTGCCGCAGAAACAACCCGTATAGGCAGCCTGGCCAATTGGCTTGCAATGATAGGCGCCAGCAATTGTCCTGAGAATGCGCAAAAGGATTCGCTGGCCGTAAACCCAGCTTATGTCCAGCCGCTCATGCGCAAGATCGCGAATACGCTACCTTCGCCGGCCATAACGCAAGCGTCTAGTTGCCAAACTTGGACCTCATGCTCAGGCGACCATGCTCATAGGATTTTCAATATAGCTCTTAAATATCTGCAGCAACTTTGCTCCGAGCACGCCGTCCACACAGCGATGGTCGATGGAAAGGGTAACACTCATCACCGTTGCGATGGCCATTGAACCGCTCTTGACGACTACATGCTGTCTGCCCGCACCGACTGCCAGAATCGTAGCGTGGGGGGGATTGATCACGGCAGCGAACTCTTTGACCCCCATCATGCCCATGTTCGAGATCGATGTCGTGCCGCCTTCATATTCTTCAGGCTTTAGCTTGCGATCTCTCGCGCGTTTGCCGAGGTCCTTCATCTCGGCGGAAATGACTTGAAGTGTTTTCTGTTCAGCCTTGCGTATGATCGGCGTGATCAGACCGCCTGCGATCGAGACAGCTACCCCTATGTCGACGTGCTGGTGTTTAAGAATAGCGCCCTCGGTCCAGGAGACATTCGCGTCCGGAACGTCACGCAGCGCAAGCGCCAAGGCCCTTATCACCATGTCATTGACGGACAACTTGTAGACCGGCAGTCCGTCCGCGGCCCTAGGCGCCGCACCGTTGAGTCGGGAGCGCAGTCCTAGAAGCTGATCGATCTCGCAATCCACTGCGACATAGAAATGCGGAATGGTTTGCTTCGAGGTCACCAGACGACGTGCAATCGTCCTTCGCATCCCGTCGTTAGGTATGCGTTCATATGATCCGCCCTCAAACAGCTTAAGAACAGCGTCGTCCTTGGCACCTTTGCTTCCAGACGACGCTGCAGGAGCAGGGCCTCCAGGCGCGTCGGACCGTTGTCCAGGGGCTGCGGCAACCGAACCAGCTTCAGTCTTTATGGCAAGAACGGCGACCAGGTCCCTGACTTTTAGACCGTTAGCGCCTTCCGGAACGACAATCCTTTCCAGAGTACCGCCGGCAGCGGCCTTGATCTCACCTGTATCGCTACCGCTTGATACTTGAGCCAAAACATCTCCGGCCTTTATGTCGTCCCCCTCGTTGAACATCCATTTTACAATGGTGGCTGCTCCCATATCGGAAACGAAGGCCGGCATTCTGACGTTGATAGGCATCGGCTCTACTGTGGCTTTTGAGGTATCTAGCGGGCTAGCGGTTTGCGGGTTCGGGCTGCTCTGCTTGGGGTACGAAGCGGAAAAATCTTCGAGCTGAACGGATGTTGGGGCTAAGAAGGCTCAAATGCTCACAGCAACAGTCCTCCGTCGATCGCGATCTCCGCCCCGGTAATGTAGCGGCTCTCGTTCGAGAGCAGGAAGAGAACGAGGTCGGCCACCTCGTCGACCGTCCCGGCCCGCTTGAGCGGAATGAGCGCGTACTGGCGCTCTCTGTCGGACGGATCCTCGGCGAGCAGCATGTCGGTTTCCACCCACCCGGGGTGGATAGAATTGACGCGGATTCCTGCTGGCGCAAGCTCTAGGGCCGCGCATTTTGTCATGCCTCGAAGGGCCCATTTCGTCGCGGAGTAGGCCATACAAGTTCGACTTCCGCGCATCCCGGCGACAGACGAGATGTTTACTATTGCGCCACCGCCGGATGCCTCGATCAGAGGTGAGACTTCCCGCATACCGAGGAAGCAACCCAACTGATTCACACGGAAGTGCTTTTCGAAGAGCGCGACGCTCGAATCCCTCATTGGCACGGGTTCATAAATCGCCGCGTTGTTGACCAGACCATGAAGTCCCGTCCCCTCCCCCTCCAGACAGCGGATCAGGCTTCGCCAGTCTTGCTCGCTAGTGACGTCGAGATGCACGTATGACGCTTTTTCACCAATAGTCGCTGCAAGTTGTTCGCCCTGCTCGTCTAGGAGGTCGCCGATGACAACCCGCCCTCCCTCCGTTGCGATTTGGACGGCTTCCGCCGCACCTTGACCTCGAGCTCCACCAGTAATCAAAACCGTCTTGCCTTCGAAGCGTTTGTCCCGCGTCATGGTAGTCCTACAGCAACGAGCAGTTGACTCCGAATACTAACCAATGGGTATGCAGACGTAAGCAGCCAGGAGTGGCACTTAAATCGCCGGAGGTTCTGAAGTTTAGTCAGATAAGTAACGAACCGTGATTCTTTTCTACTGCCCGGTGTTGATGCGACAGATGACGATTCCGACTTCCGTCGCTGACCCTTCATCAACAAGGATTTCGGCAACCACGCCTGCGGTCTCCGCCTCTATCTCAATGTTAGTTTTTTCCGACTCCACTTCGGCTAGAATCTGACCCGGAACGACCGAGGTGCCGACCGAAACATACCACTTCGTAAGATCAACCTCGACCGTCGATGCACCCATCTTCGGGATACGAACTTCAAACATGAGCATAGCTCCTTACGGCTAAGATCGCGTCTTCCAGTTGCTGCGGCTTCGGCAGAACAGCAGCTTCGAGCGCAAGATTGAACGGCATAGGAACGTCAGCTCGCGTGACACGCTTGATCGGGGCCTTGAGAGATGAAAACGCCAGCTCCCCTATTATTGCGCTCAATTCGGCGGCGAACCCACAAGTACGGTTCGTGTCGTCGTAGATTACGACGCGGCCAGTTTTCTTGACGGACTTCAACAGCCCTTCCCTGTCAAGCGGCAAGAGAGACCGAGGATCCCACACTTCGACGCTGATGTTTTTCTCCTGGGCGAGGCGCTCAGCGACAGCTAGAGCCTCGGGCACTAAATGCCCGATAGCAATGACTGTGACATCGGATCCTTCACGCTTAACGTCACCGCAACCGAAAGGGACGGCATAGATTTCCTCCGGCACCGGACCCTTTTGCGGAAGCGACATGGCTGATGCTATGAAAACGACGGGGTCGTCTTCGCGGATCGCCTGGATCATGAGGCCCTTGGCGTCGTAGGCATTCGAAGGGCAAACAACCTTGAAGCCAGCGTGTAGGAGGTACGGATAGGGATTGTCTGAGTGCTGGCCCGCGTTTCCACCCCGCGATCCAGACACCATAAGCGTGTAAGTGATTGGAAGATTTGCTTGACCTCCTAACATCAATCGCATCTTCGCCGCTTGATTGACTAGCTGGTCGAATGCGACGTAAATCAGTGAGGGAACTTGAAACTGAACGATTGGGCGCAAACCGGCCAAAGCCGCCCCCGTAGCGAAGCCGGTGAACGCTGCCTCGGAAATGGGTGTGTCGAGTACGCGGAGATCGCCGAAAGCGCCATGGAGGCCTTTCGTCTCACCGCGAATTCCACCTCGAATGTCCTCCCCGATAATCATGACACTCTCATCTGCCCCCATGGCCTGATGGTAGGCTTCGTTCATGGCCTGAAGAAATCTCAGCTGTCTCACGGCTCTACTCCCCATGCCGGAGTGTTCGGATACGGCACGGCATACATGCAATCGAGAGCCTCGGCCGGGTTCGGCGGGGGGCTGCTCCTAGCGAACTCGACGCCCCGATCGATCTCAATGTTGACCTCGGCATCGATAGCTTCAATGTCTTCTTGAGCGCACAAGCCACTTTCCATCATACGCGCCGCCCAGATCTTGATAGGGTCCCGCAACTTCCAGCGATCGACTTCCTCTTGAGATCGATAGTTCATCTTCATGTGACGCTCGCCTGTATAATGCCCAAAGTAGCGATAGGTTTGACACTCAATGAACGTTGGGCCTTTGCCGGTCCGAGCGCGTTCCGTAGCAGTGAGAGCAGCGTGATAAACGGCCTCGACGTCCATGCCATCGACGCACACACCAGGCATTCCGTAGGATTGGGCGCGAACGTAAGGGTCTAGGATCGTGACTTCTTTGAGAGGCGTCGAGATCGCGTACTGATTGTTCTCGCAGACGAAAATGACAGGAAGATCCCAAATCGCCGCGAGGTTCATCGCCTCGTGGAGGACCCCTTGGTTGATTGCTCCGTCGCCGAAGAATGAAACAGCAACGCGGTTTTCGCGAGCAGCTTTGAATTTGTGAGCCGCACCACAGGCTATAGGGGCTCCAGCGCCGACGATACCATTCGCCCCAAATATTCCAATCCCGACGTCAGCAATGTGCATGGATCCGCCGCGACCCTTATTGTATCCGCCCGTTCGCGCGAGCAGCTCAGCAAACATTCTGCCAACGTCGCCGCCCTTCGCCAGTGTGTGGCCATGCCCTCGATGGGTACTTGTGACGATGTCTGAAGTCGTGAGTGCGCCGCAAATACCAACCGCAACCGCCTCTTGCCCGCTGTACTCGTGACATACGCCGGCGATCTCGTTGTCATCGACTAGGGTGACGACCCGGTTCTCAAACTGCCTGATACGCGCCATGTCGTAATACAAGCTTCTCGCGAATTGAGCAGGCATAATGTTAGACGTCGACGCCTCTATTTTGTGTTCCAAGTTGATCTACTCCGGTCAAACCCGTTGTCGATGTGGCTACTCGATACCTATCGCCGACCAAGATTGTCGCGGCACGCAAGCCCAGAATAACTCTTTTCGAATAAACCATATTCCGGGCGTCTCGTAGACTGAAAGGATGGCGTCGGGTATAGACCTGATTGATATCAAGCCTCACAATCTTCACCCGAGGTAATCGCTTCTCGCCGTGGACCGGTGGCCGCGCATGAAGTACGAGAACGCGGCCAGCGAACTCAACGTGACGCGTTAAGATCCGCACATGACAGAACCTGAAAGGCAACTGTAGCAGTGCCGCGAACCGGGTTCCTCCCTATGCAGCAGCGGCGTGAACTGACCGCCCAGTTCTGTCCACCCAACTTTTACTGCCCGGATCGGCTGACGCGCCGGCGGTTGGCTTCGCGATAGGCCTGCTTAAAAGGCTTCCAATTGAGAGGCCGTCTCTCTCAAAGGGAGCTGTAGAGAGGATTTAACGTTTTCCAGTGTGTAAGCAAATGCAGTGGGCCTATCGAAGCGCCAATCCTTGTTGGCATACCCTCCAGAGCCCTCTTTAGGTTGTCCGCGGTGATCACCGAGCCTGCGTAAAGCCAGTTGGCCAAGTCAAGCATGGCGTCATATGCATCAGTTCAGTCGCGGTGCCGCAGGCATCCTTGAAAATCCTGATGCGGTAGTCGCGCGAAATCGCGTCTCACACTGTCGTTTCCAAACAAACCTCGCTTAAGCTCCGAACATTATAAGATGGTCCGCATTCAATCGGCGCAGCAAAATCTCCAAATTCGTGTTGTAGAACGCGCTGGGACGCTGCTTTCGTACAAGGCTAGCTTCCGGTTTCAGGTCCACGATGAATCTCGGCAGCCTGCCCGACGCTATGTGATGGGCGTCCGCCGTTCAAAGCCTCGTGACGTAGCGCGTCTACTCCTCTTGGATCATACCAATTCTGTGTATAGACAATAGGCAGCCCCGCTGCACGGCATGCATCGGAGAGCTGTCTTGGCACTCCGCAGCAGCTCTTCTCGATTGTAGATCGACCATGCCCCATCCGCTTCGATGCAGTCATGTAAATCCACCGCAATGACTACAGTGCGCTTGAACTGATCGGGCAACGTCATGTCGAGAACCTTTCCCCTTGTTCATAATTTACCCAAGGACATCTTCAAACAGCCGCGAGTCGTGATAGAAACGCTCCGAGGTCGATCGTGCCGATGCATGGGCGCACCTTCAATTGTCCGTCCAAACGGCTATTTGCCAATGAGGGCACGGAATGCGCAAGCAACCACGCCGCAATCGCGATTTGAATGCCACTTCCTGGTCAGATGGTTCAATTCTCAGGCCTGTTCGAAGAACTCTACTGCAATCAGCCGCTCTTTATTCCAGACGCTAGTGCTTTGACAGGCGAAAGATTGCTGCCCGACATAGACCATCTTCATGACAAGCTTAAAGCCGCTCGTAGGAGCATTCAATTTTTGCGCTGACACGATGCCCGCAGCGAGGGATCGCGAAAGTCCATCCCATACGCGCCTGGAAAGGGGGAGCCTAACGACCGTACGCGGCCGGCCCGGGCAGCATTAGTCCGAACGGCACGAGAGGAATAGCGGAACGACGTCCACAGGTTCTGCAGTCCTAGAGCAGTTCGCATTTAGGTTGACTTATAGCCTGCGCTTTCCATGTAGTTGTTGCATTCGTTTGGGCTGACCTGGGGTGTGGGCGATGGCGTTGTGATCGTTTGGCGGCACGGTCGGATGCAGTGCTTGAGCTTAGCAAACAGCTTCTCGATTGGATTGAGATCTGGACTGTAGGGCGGCAGGAAGAAGAGCCGCGCCCCAGCAGCTCTGACGATATCGCGGACGGCTTGGCCTTTGTGGGAACCGAGATTGTCGAGAATGACGATGTCCCCCGGCTTCAGGGCTTTGATGAGCTCGGTTGCGACATAGGCACGGAGGGCCTGCGCATTGATAGGGCCGTCAATGACCCAAGGCGCCTCCAACCCGATCATGGCGTAGCGCGGCGATGAAGGTCATGGTCTTCCAATGGCCATATGGTGCGTGGGCCATCAGCCGCTTGCCGCGCACACCCCAGCCGCGCAATGGCGCCATGTTTGTCTTGACCCATGGTTCATCCAGGAAGACCAAGCGCGTAGGGTCAATGCGGGTCTGGTAGCGCATCCATTGCGCTCGCCGGCGCATCAGCTTGGGCTTGAACTGCTCGGCCGGCAGAATGGGTTTTTTAAAACTCTTGCCCTCGCGATGCAGGAAGTGACCGACGCTCGCAGGGTGGATGATGAGACCACGTTCAGCCAGTGCCGCCGTCAACTGATGAAGCGTCACGTTGGCATCTCGCTCGACCTAGCCCAGGACGAAAGCACGATGCTCCCATCGATCAGATAGGGCCGGTGACCGCCCATCTTGCCAGGTGCCGCACTGCCAAGGCGACGCTTGCGCGCCGCCCACTTGATCACGCTCGACACCGCCACCCTCAGAGCCGCAGCTACCTCACGGCTCGTCTCGCCCTCTTCAAGTCGGGCCAGTGCTCGCTCCCGAAGATCCATCGAATAAGCCTTCGTCAGTCCCGACCTCCAACGGTCAGAACATCAAATCTGATTTGCTCATCCTTGGGAATCCCGAATCAGATAAAACGCGAACTGCTCTAGTGGTGTGATGGGATCGCAAAAAGCTTTCGCCCGAGGGACTTGGACATAAAGTGGGTTTAAGACTAGCGAAACCTTTTGCGCATTCTCAAGGCTATTGCCCGCGCCTATCATCAGCAAGATACAAATCCGGCACGCCTTCTTAGACGGCGGGGCCACGAGTGTTTTAATGCGGGACGCCGGTCGTTCCGCTATCGCGGGCGAGGCTCTGAATGGACACTGACGTTCCCGCAAACCGACGCCGCGGAGGCCGGTCTTCGGTGGTTGCGGCACGGGAGGCTGAAAGAAGGCCGCGTGTCTCGACTATCAAGTACGGAATTCGACCTGTGGAGGCCGTCAACGCCGAACAGCTTGAGCGCATTCATCAGGCTTCGCTGGCGATCCTACGCGAGATCGGGATCGAATTCAGAGATGAGACAGCGATCAGGCAGTGGAAAGAGGCGGGGGCGGATGTCCGTGAACACCGCGTTCGCCTCGAGGCCGACATGGTCATGGATCTCATCTCCAAGGCCCCTTCCCGTTTTGAAATGACGTCTCGCGATCCGTCACAGCGTTTCGAGATCGCGCCAGATACAATGACTTTCGGCGTCATGCAGGGTGCGCCAAACATCCGCGATCTTCAGGGCGTGCGGCGCGCATCCACGATCGAGGATCTCCGGAACATGAACCGGCTGACCCAGATGCTGCCCGGTTTCCATATCGCGGGCGGGTTCACCTGCGAGCCGACCGACATCGCCGTGCCATGGCGCCATCTGCACATCAATCATTCGAGCCTGGTGGAAACCAACATGCCTTTCTTCGGTCTGACGACCGGAAAGCAACGTGCCGACGACTCGATCGCGATGGGCCAGATCGTGCATGGCAAGGCATTCATGGATCAGAACGCGGTGATGATCGGTCACGTGTCGGGCAACTCGCCGCTTGTCTGGGATTCGACCATGCTGGAAGGGCTTCGCGCCTTCGCCGACGCGAACCAGGTCGTGCTGCTGTCTCCATTCGTGCTCGGCGCCGCCAACACTCCCGCCGACATCCCCGCCACGATCGCCCAGTTGAATGCGGAGGCGCTCGCCGCGCTGGCCTATACTCAGCTTGCCGCGCCAGGCGCCAAGATGATCTACGGTCAATATTCCGTCTCGGTGTCGATGCGCAGCGGCGCCCCCATGTCCGGCATGCCGGAAGTTACTCTGATCAACGCCGTCATCGGACAACTGGCAAGGCGCTATAACGTGCCGTGGCGAACCACTGCGTCTCAATCCTCCGCCAAAACCTTCGATGCCCAGTCCGGTTATGAATCAGCCATCGCCTACATGTCCGGCGCCAGCGCCTGCTCCAACCTTATGATGCATGCCGGCGGCTGGGATGAAGCCGGTCTGGTGTGCTGCATGGCGAAGTTCATCGCCGATGCTGAACAGAACCTGCTCATCGAGAAATACGCGCGGGGCATATCATTCGAATATTTCGAGGATGCGCTCGAAGCCGTCCGCCGCATCGGACCCGGCGGCCACTATCTCGGAGATTCCTTCACGCTCAAGCGCTTCAAGGACGCGTTCATCGCGCCGGAGATCCTCGACTACCTAAGCTACGAGCAGTGGAAGGTCAAAGGTTCCAAGGACATGGCACAGCGCTGCAGGGAGAAGGCGACAGCAATCATCGCGAGCTACGAGCAGCCGCCGATGGACCCTGCCGTCCGCGAGGAACTCGATGCGTTTGTGGCGAAACGCCAGGAGGATATTTCCCCGAGCCTCGCCTAAGTCCAGCCAGGCGCCCATGAATAAATGGACCGGGAACAATAAAATTAGGGAGAAGAAACATGGCGTTTTTCAGAAGCAATGGGGATCGCGTTCCAGCTTCCATCGATAAGATGGCGAGCGAGGTCAAAGCAGGCACGATGGACCGGCGTGAGTTCCTTGCGCTTGCAAGTACATTCGGCGCCTCGGGTGCGATGGCCTATAGCCTGATCGGCGTGGCATTTCCCCAATCGGTGCGCGCCGCTGAACAGAAGAAGGGCGGAATTCTGCGCGTCTCAATGCCCGTCAAGGCGCAGAAAGACCCGCGTACCTATGACTGGGTGGAACTTGCCAACATCTCTCGTTGCTGGCTGGAGCCGCTCGTCCGTTACACACATGAGTTCACGTTCGAACCTGTTCTGCTGGAAAGCTGGGAGATCAATGAGGACGCGACGGAGTATGTCTTCCACGTCCGGAAGAGCGTCACCTGGAACAACGGCGATACATTCGACGCCGATGACGTAATCTTCAACATAACCCGGTGGTGCGAGAAGGGCGTCTCGGGCAACTCGATGGCCGCTCGTGTCGGGGGGCTTATCGATGCCAAGAACGGCAAGGCGAGAGATGGAGCGATCGTCAAGGTCGATGATTATACCGTCAAACTCGAGCTAAGCGACCCCGACATCGCCATAATCGCGAATTTCACCGACTATCCCGGGCTGATCGTCCACCCCAGTTTCGATGCCGGCGGCGCCGACCCAGTCACGAAGCCGATTGGGACGGGTCCATTTGAACTGGTATCCTACTTGGTCGGCAGCAAGGCTGAAGTCAAACGCCGGCAGGATGGCAAGTGGTGGGGCGGCGAGGCGTTGCTCGATGGCGTGCAGTTCGTCGATTATGGGACCGACTTCCAGGCGACGGTGGCTGCTTTCGAGTCCGGGGAGGTCGATCTCAATCTGGAGACTCCGGCTGACTTCATCGACATTCTGGACAAGATGGACCTGGTAAAATCGGAAGTCGCAACGGCAACGACGCTCGTGTGCCGCACCAACACCGCCCACAAACCATATGACGACAAGAAGGTCCGAAACGCGCTGCAGATGGCGGTCGATAACAACGCTGTCCTTCAACTCGGCTATGCAGGGCGGGGAACGGTCGGCGAAAACCATCACGTCAGCCCAATTCATCCGGAATATTATGCTCTGCCCAAAAAGAGCCGGAACGTAGAGGGCGCGAGGAAACTCATTGCTCAATCCGGACATACAGACTTCGAGCATGAGTTGATCTCGATCGACGAGGATTGGCAGAAAAACACCGGGGACGCCATCGCGGCCCAGCTGCGCGAGGCCGGTTTCAAGGTCAAACGTACTGTGCTTCCGGGTTCGACATTCTGGAATGACTGGTCAAAGTACCCATATTCGCTGACCGTCTGGTACATGCGCCCCCTCGGCGTTCAGGTTCTTGCATTGGCCTATCGCACTGGCGAAGCCTGGAATGAGACCGCTTATTCAAACCCCGAGTTTGACGCCAAGCTCAAGAAGGCCTTCTCCGTGAGTGACGCTGCCGAGCGCAAAGAGTTTATGAAGAACATCGAGGACGTGTTGCAGGACTCCGGAGTGATCATCCAGCCGTTCTGGCAAAGCCTCTTCGGTCACATGAACAAAAAGGTCCAGAACTACGTAATTCACCCGACGTTTCAAATGGATCTGCAGAACGTCTGGCTCGCCGCCTGAAGGCTCCAGTCGAGCACGCCGACTGGAGGGCAGGCCTGGTCCGGAGCGTGGTGTCCAGATGGACGTCGTCGGGTGAACAGGACGGTGAAGTCTGGACGATGGCACCATGAAGCAGGGAGAACTGCGCATCTGTCGGTAACGGTGCGACCTGCTCAGGAATAGAAGAGTAGCTCTACCTGCCGTAGGGCCTTGCGGAATCCGGAGCACCTATTGCACACAACTAACTTTAGCGCGACGCCGCGATATTCCCCTGGACCCTGGTGGCGTAGCAAGTTTTCGAGCGAGAAAGCTTCTGGAGAACAGCAACATGGGTAAGTGCGGAATACTAGATCCTTTTGAGTGCGGGGTAATCCCTCTCGCTGATTGGATGACTATCGGGCTGCGCTGGGTTGTTGATCACTACAGGCCGTTCTTTCAATCGGTCAAGGCGCCCTTCGACCTTCTACTGCAGTGGTTCGGCATAGCGCTCCATTCGGTTCCTCCGGTCGTGATGATCATCGTTGCGGGCCTGGCGGCTTGGCAGTTCGGCGGACGGAAGGTCGCCGGGGTTATCGTCGGCGCTCTCATCTTTATGGGTCTCATCGGCGTCTGGCAGGACGCCATGACGACGCTTTCAATTGTGCTGACTTCGCTCGTCGTAGCGGTGATGCTTGGCATTCCGCTCGGTATCTGGGCGGCGCGGAGCGAGCGAGTATTTGTGGTGATGCGTCCGATCCTTGACGGGATGCAGACCATTCCAGCGTTCGTCTACCTGGTTCCCATTGTGATGCTCTTCGGTATCGGCAACGTGCCGGGCGTGATCGTTACGGTAATTTTTGCGGTTGCGCCGCTGATCCGCCTTACGAACCTCGGCATACGGCAGGTACCGGAAGAGGTGATCGAAGCCATGCGCGCCTTCGGCGCTACGGAGCGTCAGCTTCTGTGGAAGGCTCAGCTGCCGCTTGCGCTACCCACCGTCATGGCCGGCATCAACCAGACGCTGATGATGTCGCTATCGATGGTGGTCATCGGTTCGATGATCGCTGTTGGTGGACTGGGCCAGACGGTGCTGCGCGGCATAGGCCGTCTTGATGTGGGTTTGGCGACAGTCGGGGGCCTGGGCATCGTCGCGCTGGCCATCGTGCTGGATCGCTTCACGCATTCGCTGTCGACACAGAAGCGAAGGCCGGGCGAGCTCTGGCATCAAGGTCCGGTGGGACTTTTCAGGGCCGTCACCTTAACAACTAGTCACAGAAGCTGAGCAATTTGCTCACACAGGGAGGAAACGATGAAGATAAAATGTGTGGCGCTGGCCATGGCCGTGATGGCTGGCTATGCGGTGCCGGCAATGGCAGATCAGGTCATGCCGGCCTGGAGCGGAGCGACAGAAGAGCTGTTCCAGACATTTGTCGTGGATGAGGGTCTCAAGGAGCTCGGCTATAACATAGCTGACCTGACCCAGGTTCAAGTTCAGCTGGCGCATACCGCTGTAGCTAACGGCGATCTCACCTTTTATGCGGTGCACTGGGTTCCGCTTCACGACACTTTCTGGAAAGCATCAGGCGGCGATGAAAAGCTGATGAGCGTCGGCACCCTAATCAAGAACAGCCTGCAGGGCTATCTGATCGATAAGAAAACGGCCGACGCCACTGGCATCAAGTATCTTGAGGACCTCAAGGATCCCGAGAAGGCCAAGCTTTTCGACATCGACGGGAATGGAAAGGCAGACCTCTACGGTTGCGAACCGGGGTGGGGCTGCGAACGCGTGATCGAGCATCAGCTCGACGCCTATGGCCTGCGTGATACCGTCGAGGAAAAGCAAGGCGGCTATTTCGCCATCATTCCTGACGCGATCGAACGCATCAAGGCTGGCAAGCCGACACTGTACTACACTTGGACGCCGCTGTGGGTATCTGCCATTCTCCGCCCAGGCAAGGAGGTTGTCTGGCTCAACGTCAAGAACACCTCTCTTCCTGACGCGGAGACCGGCAACACAGTTGTTGAAGGCCTCGGGAATCTTGGCTTCGCCGTGAACGACCAGAAGATCATCGCCAATACGACTTGGCTGAAAGCCAACCCGAAAGCCAAGAAATTCTTTGAGCTCGTGCAGATCCCGATTGCGGACGTCAACGCGGAAAATCAAAAGGTTGCCAATGGTGAAAAGAGCAACGAGCAGATCATGAAACACGCAACCGACTGGATCGCCGCTCACCACGCTGATTGGGAAAAGTGGATCGCTGAAGCCAAGGCCGCCAAGTGAGGCTCTGAGGTTTAAATCGGCCGGCGGCATCCGCCGGCCGATTACGGTCTGAAGATAGGCACAACACACTATCGAGAGTTCCGCACATGACTATACCCGCCATCGTCTGTTCCGGCTTGTGGAAAATTTTCGGGACGCGCAAAGGGGAAGCCCTCGCGGCGGCCCGCGATCGCGGGTTCAGCAAGAGGCAAGTCCTTGAAGAATTCGATTGCGTTCTGGGTGTGGCCGATGTGTCCTTCTCGGTCGAGCCCGGCGAGATCTTTTGCATCATGGGGCTGTCCGGCTCAGGGAAATCGACGCTTGTCCGCCATCTCAATCGGCTGATCGAACCAACCGCAGGCGAGGTTCGGATCGGCGGAAATGCCATCAACAAACTTTCGCCGTCTGAACTCCGGACCCTTCGCTCAGAGACGGTCGGCATGGTCTTCCAGCACATGGCGCTGCTGCCGCACCGCACCGTCTACGACAATGTTTCCCTCAGTCTCGAACTCCGAGGCAAATCACGCAAGGAGTGCCGCCGCGTGGCGGAAGAAAACCTCAAGCTCGTTGACTTGAGCGGTTGGGGCGAGCGTTACCCGGACGAGCTCTCGGGCGGGATGAAGCAGCGGGTGGGGCTTGCCCGTGCCATGGCGGCAGACCCGCAGATCCTGTTACTGGACGAGCCGTTCTCAGCGCTCGACCCGTTGATCCGCCGCCAACTCCAACAGCAGTTCCTAGACCTCGCGAAGGTCGTCCAGAAAACAACGGTGTTTATCACACACGACCTCGACGAAGCCATTCGCCTGGGCGATCGTATTGCGATCATGAAGGATGGTAAGTTCGTTCAAGTGGGAACGCCGGAAGACATCGTAACCGCGCCCAAGGACCGCTATGTCGCTGATTTCGTCTCAGGCATTTCGCTGCTCAATCTCGTCACTGCCAGGAAGATCATGCAGCCGCGGGACAGCATAGCGACGCTTTCTGAAAAGAAATTCCAAGCGCTCCCCCGCGTGCAAACCACTGACAAGCTCTCCGCTGTGATCAGCACCGCTGCGGATGGCGGCGATCTGATCGCAGTCTATGACGGCAGCGAGCCGGCGGGCGTCGTCACCCGGCGCGCCCTGTTTTCAGGAATTCAAGGCGTGATATCGAGCCCCAAGGCCGTGAGTGGTTTGAAATCGGGAAAAATTTGCCAGTACGGGGGCAGCTCTGCCCCCTCAATCCGCCCAACAAGCTCTGGAAGATCAATCGATATGGACACAGCTGCGCTCTCTGCTCACAGCGACGAAGGCAAGAAATGAGCGAACCGACCTTGTCCCGTGCTTAGTAGAAGTGCTCGCGCAGTGCCCCGGCGCCCTGCATGCTGAACAGTCTGAAACTACTTTCGTGAAGGACCCCGCCGTCGCCCTTTCGCGGCGATGACTTACGTTCCGCCCGGGCGATCCACGCGCGGTGGACGCAACGGGCTTTAAATCCGCACGCCCATTTTACCACCGCCGATCTGACACATTTAAATTGGTCCTATTGAAGACTTGCCACCCACCCACGGCTGTGGTCGATCGTAGGGACCGGTACTGAGGACGTCTGCCTACAAGGCCTTGAGCCGCTCCACCGCGGTTAGGGCTGATATCTCTCGGGCCTTGGCCAGCATCACTACTTTCAAGGTCTCCCAACAAGAGACGGCATTGGGGATACGGACACCTAGACGCTTGACGTATAATTGCTCGCGTTACGTATCGAAGCTGCATCCCTTGCGAAGACGCGTTGCGCAGCTATCCACTCATTCCTATAGGTGTTTGTAACTCAGGCCCGCACTTTTTCAGCCTTCGGATCGTACATCGGCTTCAACGATGCTTCCGCCGCGAAGCGTTCGCCGGCGATTTCGATCTCGTAGGATGAAGCCAGCACATCGGCCTCGCTCTCGCCCCGGCATGGCACATAACCCAGCCCTACCGCGCCGCCGAGGTGATGGCCGTAATTGCCTGATGTGATCGGACCGACGATCTTGCCGTCGCGCAGGATCGCCTCGTTATGGAAGAGCAGGGGCTCTGGATCCTTAAGCCGGAACTGGACGAGCCGGCGTGACAGGCCGGCTTCCTTTTTGCGCAGCACGGCATCGCGGCCGATGAAGTCGCCCTTGGCGGTCTTCACCGCGA
>NZ_RZTE01000003.1:0-187111 GCF_003997415.1 Mesorhizobium sp. M7A.F.Ca.MR.245.00.0.0
CGGTGGCGATGGTTCGGTGTCGGCGGCGGCGATGGCTGTAGTGGAAAGCCGCCTGAGCGTGGCGGCATGTACGTCCGCGTCATGTCCAGGGGCGCGATCTAGGCAGATACGGCCGAGACGGTATCTCGCTCGCGGAGATCCGATGTCGCGCGCTATGGTACTTCGCTTACCCAAACGGATATGACTCTTGGGATCTGATTCCCCTGCGATAGTCCCGCCAGTCCAGAATGAGGCGGGCTACCATGACTTCTTGGCTCCAATGACTGAGTACCCGCGCCTTGCCTACAGCATGAAAGCCGTTCGCAAGGCAGGCGACCGGCTGGCACAACCTATTCAGTTCGGACGAGACATCACTGTCGGCCAGTATGTGGACGCACTCGAAATCTTCTCAATCGCCAATAGCTGGCGCGACTCGCACTTTCTGCCGATGCGCAGCGTTCGGTTCTCTGTCCGTCATCACATAAGAGCCCTGCGACTGGAGGGCGACATGGCATCCCGGCCAAAGCGCATGGCATCCATTCGTCGGAAGCTTCGAGAGTCCACCACCAATTTGGACACCATGAACGACATCGGCGGTTGCCGGGCGATCATGGCCGATATCAAAGGTGTTCGCTCGCTTCTCGCATCGATGCGAGACAAGTTCCCCCATGAGATCCACTCTAGGGAGTTTAACTATATCGATGAGCCGAAGCCGGACGGGTATCGAAGTCACCATGTTGTTTTCAAATACCGATCCCGAGATGCCGACACCGAGGCTTTCGACGGACGACGCATCGAGTTGCAAGTTCGTACCAAGCTTCAGCACTCATGGGCAACTGCGGTTGAGGCTGTCGGGCTATTCCGGGGCCAGGATTTGAAGCACGGAGAGGGCGACCAAGATTGGCTTCGCCTTTTCCAGCTTATGTCGGCGGAATTCGCGCACGTTGAGCAGTGCCCCGTTCATGTAAGTGTTCCGGATCACAATGACCGGGTTCGAGAATTGCGGGATCTCAACAAGCGTATAGATGCGATCGGCATACTAAAAAAAATCAAGAACACTACCCGATTCCCAGAAAATTTTATACGGCAAGCGGAAAAAACGCGATACTATTTGCTTCAATATGGGAAAGATAATAAACTGACTGTCGATCATTTCAGGGTAATTACATCAGGCGCGCGAAAATTGAAAGAGATCGAGCAAAAAATCGAGCTAAGGGGCAGTGAGGTGAAGGCTGTCTTGGTCGAGGTGGATAAGAAAGAAAAGCTTGCTGAAATGTATCCGAACTACTTCGGAGACGTTTACTTATTCGCTCGTAATCTGAAATCCATCTGCTCGGGAAAAGCGGCTACCGAATACAGTTAGCTGCACTGGGTCGGCTTAAGCGGCGTCGCTTCCGTATGAAGTAACCCGAGCGTTTGCCGACGATACCATCAAGGCTGCGACCGGCCCACGCATCGTCGTTCATGCCAGGGGCTGCGCGTGAATTATGGCGGAAGCCATATTCGGAGAGGTAGCGGTGCAGATGCTTTCTGCGCAGGGCTGATAGGTGCCACGCATGCCACGCTTGAATATGCTGATGCGCCGGGTATTTTGGCAGTGTTTACTCAGCCGCCGGGGCAGGTCATTCCGATCTCGGGGTGACATCGAGCGATCGCGGCAGTCTGGCGAGTGCGGAGCGTTTCGTCGATCTTGCGTACGTGAGCGGGACCGATGACCGTGACAAATTCACCGTTTAATCGAGCATGGCCTCGACGGTGGCGACAAAGTCGTCGAGCGAGCGATCCCCGCGAATCTCGATGCGTGGAAGGTCGATGGGATCGCAATTAAGGTCCGCCGGCCCGTGTCTGCTGCCGAAGCCGATCCGATAGCCGGACTCCTTGGCCAGTCTGCCGAGCCGTCGGTCGGTGACAGAGAAGGGTGCCGCGAACGCCGAGGTTGGCCGACCGGTCCAATGTTCGATGAACATACGAGAGCGCAGCAGTTCGGCGGCCAAGTCAGAACTCGACAGACCATCGATCGCGCGATGCGTCGCGAGATGGCTTCCGAAGAGCGCACCTTCGGCGGCGAGCCGCCGCACCGTCCTGGCATCCATAAGCTGCGTCGGCGGACCGTTTTCGGAATCCCACTGCGCGCTTTCACCCACCAGGTCAGTCACCAGGAACACTTCCGCGGTCAGGTCGTTCGCGCGCAAGGTTGGCCAGGCATGGTCGGCAAAATTCTGGAAGCCGTCATCGAAGGTGATGAGCACTGGGCGGCCAGCGAAAGGCTGACGGTTGGCGATGGACCGTTCCAGTTGCTCGGACGTGGTCGCGTGAAAGCCATTGGCGCGCAGCCATGCCATCTGGCTGGCGAATGCGGCGGGCGTTAGCCGAAAACGGGCGAGGGCGGCCGGACCTTCTTCGGCGACGCTGTGGTACATGAGGACAGGGATACGTGGCCGCCGCTCGCTGCGCGCGACGTCGCGGCGCAAGGCCCGCGCCCCGCCCCAGACGATATTTCGGGCGACCCCGAGTCCGATAGGCGCGCGGATCGGCGCATGATCAATCCTCGGTTCCGTCACCACATCGTCCGGTGACAGGCGGCGGAATCGGTCTATGCGATAGAGCTCGGTCTGGATCGACTGCTCGAGGACGAGACCTTCGGTCGCTGCGAGCGCCTCTGAGATCGCTTGTGCCCCGAATGTGTTCCAGTCGAAGCCCGTCCTTTCAACATTGTCACGCAGCACGAATGCGTGGGCGCTGATGAAACTGCCGCCAGGCGCCAACGCCTCTGCGAATTTTTTGGCAATGCGCCGCAACTCGGCGAGATCATCCAGATAGTAGAGCACTTCCGAACAGAAGATCAGATCCATCTCACCCGGCAGCGTGTCGGCGGAGAAATCCAGTACGCCGAATTCAATATTCGGCTGATCGCTGCATCGCGCGCGGGCCCGTCCGACGGCTATGGCGGAGATGTCGGTTGCGGTCAGATGGCCCACTCGCGGCGCCAGCTGCCGCGTGAAGTGGCCCTCCGCGCAGGCCAGCTCAAGCGCCCGTCCGATGGGACCGGCAGGCAGAATCTCGAGCTGCCGCTCATATTTTTCCTGCTCATAGGACGAACCGTAGTTCCAGGGATCCTCGGTCGCGAAATAGCCATTCCAGAACGACGTGCGATCCTTGTCGTGCCTGTGCCGTGCGCGGCGCGGCGCCGCGGGAGGCTCCGCTGGTTCGGCGCTCGACCGGACCAATTCCCGCGCTTGCGCAGCCAATCGCGCGAGTTTGCCGAAGTGGCTGTCCGGATCAGGCCCGCGTTCGGCTGTGCCTGACAATGCCCCGGCTGGAAGCGTGTTCGGAGTGTTGGCGCCAGCCTCCTTTTGCGGTGCGAAATACCGGATCAGTTCAATCCAATGATCCCTTGTCACTGTCCCGAGCACGCCGAATTGTACGACGGCCTCGATGTGGCCATCCATCATCAGGTAGGCATAGATTTGGTCGATTCCTTCCGGCAGTTCGGTCGAGGTCGGATTTCGAGCGTCGACGCGGATTCCAAGTGTTCGCGCCAGCCTGCGCGGCGCGCCAAGATCGTCGGCGTCGAGAAGCATTTGCTCAAGCTGATACTGGATGCGGCGAGCCGCCGCGGGATTGGCCCAGACCTTGCCAAGTTCGGTAATCAACTCGGTGATGGCGCCGCCGAACCTTCCCCACCTGGCAGCCAGTTGCGCCGGCACAGACAGGCTTCCCACCGCAAGGCCGTTGACGGCTACCTTGGCGATCTCACTCGCCCACTTGCGTCCGGCCGGAAGCGCGCGCAGGGACTGCGGGTTGATCGAGCCCGACCCGCCGCCGCAATCCGACGCGGCGTTCCAAAATGCGAACCACGCGAGTGCTTCGGAAGCGGTGCGGCCATCCGTCGAGTTCGCTCCGTTGGCGTGGATAGTCAACGGGTGTTTGACTCTGGAGTCGGCAGAGAAGCCACGGGCGATCACGATTTCCGCGTCGGCCAGCATCTGAGATGAATTGCGGGTGAGCGAGTTGGAGCTAGCCCGGTAAAAGGCGAGCGGCTCGTCGACCATTACCCAATTCCTGCCGAGACGGGCGAGGCGCTGCCACAGATCCCAGTCGTCGCATGTGCGCAGCGACACATCGAAACCGCCTAACTCGACGATTGTCTCCCGGTCGACCAGCAGCGCGTGAGTGGCGATGGCACACCGGCGGGCAAATGTTTCAAAGGGCTGGATCGCAACCTCTGACGAGATGCTCAACGGAATAAGTTCGCCATCGGGCATCACGCACTGAGAGCCGCAATAGGCGGCCACTGAACCGGGCGCGGCCTCCAGTGCGGCTAGCATTTTCGCGAGGAAGCTGGCGTCTACCCAATCGTGTGCATCCAGAAACATGAGCCAGTGGCCGCGCGCCGCCGAAATCCCGCTATTGCGCGCGCCGGCGGGGCCATGCGCGCAAGAACTCAACGTCCGAAATCGGGCATCTTGCTCCACATAACCGGCAATGATCGCGGGGGTGCGGTCCGTGGAGGCGTCGTCGACGATGATTGCCTCCCAATCCACGATTTCCTGATCGAGGAGGCAATCGAGTGCGCGCGCCAGCGTTACCTCTGCGTTGTGCGCAGGAACCACGATTGAAACCAATGGATTATGCGCCATGCCGTCTTACCCACGCCTGGTTCGAAGGTACAAGAGTCCCAAGACATAGCCGGCGATTTCCCGCCAAAGGAAACGGTCATCGATGATGCTGCGTCCAAACAGTCTCCCGTGAACTCTTCCGAGCCGTCGCGCCGCCATTTGGCTGCAGGGCGAGCTTGCTCCTGTCCTGCTAGCGACGTTAGAAGCCTGGCGCAGCATTTCATCCGTGCCGCCGAGATCGGGCGCCGGCTGTCGCAGATGCACGTCAAAACCAAGCATGCCGCATACTCATGTCGATCCCTGAAATCGGCACCATGACCACAAGCTGCGGTCCCTGGCACTTGGCTATGGCAAACTGGCGTCCTTTGCAATCGACGACGCAACAATGCAAGCCCACTGAAGCTTTGGTTGAATGACTGCCAGCTATTGGGGCCTATTGCTCTCTCCTATCGACCGAAACACCGCGATTCCGGGCTGCATTCTCGATCGGCGATTCCTCGTGTGAAAAGAAGATGCTCCTTCTACTGTTGAGCTCGCGCCGGAAGCTGATGGTGGCAGTATATAGCGGAGCGAGAGGCAATATGCTGCCCGCTGGAATAGCTATTTTAGCAATTTCTAATAAAAACTTGTTACTTAAATCTGCCTAAATAGATATACATAATACCATTGTATCACTCAGCTTCATAGTAGATTTCGCCCGATAGCCAATTAGGTTAAATGGCTATGGTTGCTATCACAGAGAGGGGTGAGAGCAACACCTAGCGGTACTGGTGCTTTTTCTGCCAGTGCAAGAGGTGTAAAAAGAGCACCCAAATTGGCTTGCGCCAAGAAGATTCCGGCTTGCGGGTCGCGGATTTTGCTGGCATCTTCATCTGTTTATGGGTCTCTGCACTGTGGCAGGTGTTCAAATAGAGGGGTATAAGGATGGCCAAGGAATCTTCGAGTACTTCGAGTGCCGTTTCCTCCGCAAACAAGGCGGACGCAAATTTGATTGGTAATGCAGACGGAAGCGGGCTGAACTTCATGGCGGCCCAGGTTCGCGAAAACGGGGGCGCCGGCGACGCCGTAGGTGTCGACAAGATACGCGATCTGCTGTTCGGCAACCAGATGCAGGACTATGACCGCCGTTTTTCCAAGCTTGAAGAACGGGTGTTGCAACGCTTCAAGGATGTCGAATCCGAAGCCAAGCGCAATCTTGAGATGTACGAGTCAAATGCAAAGAAGCAGATCGATTCGCTCGCGGCGCAATTGCGGAACGAAAAAGACTCACGAGCCGATGCCGACAAGGAGATTGACCGGAATCTTCGCGAGCAAAACCAGGCACTTGAAAAGCAGGTGCGTGCGTTGTCGGATCAATTGAGCGCGCTTGAGCGGGACGTTTCGGACCGGATAAATCGAAACGATCATTTGCTGCGTGAGGAAATCAAGCAGAAGAATGAAGGCGTTCAGATGCTGATTGAGAAAATGTTTGCCGATCTCAGCAACGTTAAGACCGACCGAAATCTTTTGGCTGGCCTGTTTGTAGAGGTTGCGAAATGTCTGAATCAGGATCCCGTCGGCAGCAAGGGCAACTCGGATCGTAGCTGGAAAGTGAGTTGATGGGACCTTGACGTCAACCGTCGACCCAATCAGTCTTCCACAAAGAACAGCCTCGAACGATACAGAAATTGATCGCGAGGCTCTGGCTCGTCTTTTGGTCGAAATTGCCCGGAACGTTGATCCGGACTATCGTGCGCGTTTCGACGGAGTCCCAACCGCCGATCCTCGCATGGAAACGCTGCGCCAGTTGCTGGTCAGCCGCGAAATTTCGGAGCTTTCACGAGTTACGCATCTGCTGGACGAACCCGAGCAGCTTGCGGCAGCAGTGGGCGACATTCTTCCCAGTGCGGCCGCGCGAGCGCCTCATGCGCAGCTCGGCGAGGCGCTTGCGCCAGCTGTCGAAAGGGCTGTGCAACGGTCAATCCAGAAGAGCCCGCGCACACTGACGGATATATTATACCCGGTGTTTCTGCCGGCAATTCGCAAGTCGATCGGGGAAAAGATCGACCAGACCTTTCAGTCGCTGAACGAAACTCTAAGACATATATTTACCTGGCATGGGCTCAAGTGGAGATTTGAATCTTGGAGGACAGGAGCAAGCTTTTCGGAAGTTGTTCTTAAGCACTCTCTTGTTTATCGTATAGAGCATGCCTTTCTCATTCACCGTAATTCCGGTCTTTTGATAGCGCATGTAACCGCCGATAATGCAACGAGCGAAGATCCTCAACTCATCTCTTCGATGCTTAGTGCAATTCAGGATTTTGTGAAGGACTCGTTTAACGAGAAAGAGCAGAGCGGCCTGGACACAATTCGTTTTGGCGACCTTCGTCTCTGGTCAGAAGTTGGACCGTTTGCGACCCTGGTTTCGGTGATCCGGGGAAATCCGCCAGAGGGATTGCATGAAATAGTTCGCGATGTATTGCTTCGCATCCATGAGGAATCCTCACAGGCTTTAGAGCAGTTTGACGGCGACGGTTCGCAGTTGGCCAGCGTAGAGGCGCAGTTGCAGACCTGCGTCGAGCTCAAGCAGGAGGAATCAAACGAGGGATTTCCGTGGCTGGTGGCGGTGGTTGCCCTGCTGCTTTTGAGCCTGGCAGGCGGTTGGTACTTTCTTTCCTGGCAATCAGCGCAGCGCTGGCAAGCTTATGTGTCGCGCTGGCAGGCCTACGTGTCGCGACTGGAGGCCCAGCCGGGCATCATCGTTGCCGAACAACAGGCGCGCGACGGCCAATTCTATATTGCCGGCCTGAGAGACCCGCTTGCCGCCGACCCGCAGTCCCTGTTGTCTGGAACTGAGGTCGATCCCGCCCAGGTTCATTCGCAGTGGCAATTCTATCAGAGCCTTGAACCGGAGTTCGTGCTGAAGCGGCTGAAGGCGTCGCTGGCTCCGCCGGATTCAGTACGACTATCAATCGACAATGAGCGCATCGTTGCCGAGGGTGAGGCCCCCGACACCTGGATAGATCGGGCGCGTGCAGCGGCCCGACAGCTTTCGGCAGGCGGACCGGAATTCGACATCTCCAAGGTTCGTGACGTAAGCCCCGAAGTACTCGAGGCGAAGCGCTGGCAGGCCTATGTGTCGCGACTGGAGGCCCAGCCGGGCATCATCGTTGCACAACAAAAGATACGCGACGGCCAATTCTATATTGCCGGCCTGAGAGACCCGCTTGCCGACGACCCTCAGTCGCTGTTGTCTGGAACGCAGGTCGATCCCGCCCGGGTTCATTCACAATGGCAATTCTATCAGAGCCTTGAGCCGGAGTTCGTGTTGAAACGGCTGACGGCGTCGCTGTATCCGCCAGATACAGTACGACTTTCGATCGTCAATGATCGCATCATTGCCGAGGGCGAGGCTCCCGACACCTGGATAGATCGGGCGCGCGCAGCGGCCCGACAGCTTTCGGCAGGCGGACCGGAATTCGACATCTCCAAGGTTCGTGACGTAAGCCCCGAAGTACTCGAGGCGAAGCGCTGGCAGGCCTATGTGTCGCGACTGGAGGCCCAGCCGGGCATCATCGTTGCACAACAAAAGATACGCGACGGCCAATTCTATATTGCCGGCCTGAGAGACCCGCTTGCCGACGACCCTCAGTCGCTGTTGTCTGGAACGCAGGTCGATCCCGCCCGGGTTCATTCACAATGGCAATTCTATCAGAGCCTTGAGCCGGAGTTCGTGTTGAAACGGCTGACGGCGTCGCTGTATCCGCCAGATACAGTACGACTTTCGATCGTCAATGATCGCATCATTGCCGAGGGCGAGGCTCCCGACACCTGGATAGATCGGGCGCGCGCAGCGGCCCGACAGCTTTCGGCAGGCGGACCGGAATTCGACATCTCCAAGGTTCGTGATGTGAGCCCCGAAGCACGCGCGGCGGAGCACTGGCAGTATTATGTGTCGCGACTTGAGGCCCAACCGGGAATTGTCGTCGCCCAACAATCGGCCAGGGGTGGACATTTCTATATTTCCGGCCTGCGAGACCCGCTTGCCGCCGACCCGCAAGCTCTGCTGTCCGGAACGGAGGTCGATCCTGCCCGCGTTCATTCACAGTGGCAATTCTACCAGAGCCTTGATCCGAAGTTTGTGGTGAAGCGGCTGACGGCGTCGCTGACGCCGCCGAAATCGGTCCGACTTTCGATCATCCAGGGTCGCATCGTTGTCGTGGGCGAGGCTCCTGCCGCCTGGATCAACCGGGCGCAGGCCGCCGCTGAACAACTTTCGGCGGACGGAGTGGTTCTGGATGTCTCGCAGCTGCGTGAACTGGACCTTGCAGAGCTCAATCATTTGAGAGAGGCCATCCAGACGACCGATATTTTCTTCTCTTCCGGCAAAGTTGTGCCGGGACCAGAGCAGACGCCGGTTCTCGACAGATTGGCGGATCAAATAAAGGAATTCGCCCAAAGTGCCCGCAAGTCAGGCGTAACTGCGCGGTTCATGTTGACCGGCCATTCGGACACCACGGGCCGTGAGACGGCCAACGCGTCGATCAGCGCCGCCCGTGCCGAGACAGTTCGTGCGCTTCTCAAAAAGCGCGGCGTCGCTCCGGAACTGCTGCTGGTTCGGGGTGCGGGTACCTTTGAACCGGCGGTGCCTGAAAATAGTCAGGCTGGTAGCTCCACCAATCGCCGGGTTTCGGTTACGGTAAACCTGGACTAGGGCGGAGCCCAAGATGTTGCAAAAAAAGATCTGTATGCTGGGCGGGTTCTCTGTCGGAAAGACGAGCCTGGTCCGCAGGTTTGTGAAAAGCATCTTTTCAGAAACCTACTTGACCACGGTGGGAGTGAAGATCGACAAAAAGAGTGTCGCACTCCCGGACAAAACAGTGGATCTGATTTTATGGGATTTGGCCGGCGAAGATGATATCGGCTCATTCCGCGTCAGCCATGTGCGAGGTGCGACAGGCCTCGTGCTTGTCGTCGATGGAACCCGCGCCGCTACCCTTACCGCCGCGCTCACGCTGCGCGAGCGGGTCGAGGCTGAATTCGGTGCTATGCCGTTCGTATTGCTTTTCAACAAATCAGATCTGGCCGATCGGTGGGTAATACCGGATAGAGAAATCGACGAACTGAGGCAACGTGGATGGCAGGTCTATCTGACAAGTGCGCTCTCGGGTGAGCATGTCGATGATGCGTTTCTTAAACTCGCTTCGATGGTCACCAAATAGACCATGCAAAGATTGCCAAGAGAGATCGGAAACTGGATTTACGATTTCTTCTACAACGAGCGTGCTATTGCGTATGTGAAAATTGACGCCCAGCTGCGGACAGCGGCGAAGGGCGGTAACGTTCAACATTACGGGCTCTCATCCCTTCGCATCGGTAAGCCTGTTGCCGATCAGCTTGAATTCATGGAAGGTTTGCTGCCTTGCCCGGAGCTTCCATTTCATATGCCTATGGTCGAACTGCCCAGCGGGCGTGTCGCGGACCTTCATCTTTTTGCTGATGATGACTGCGTGTGGCTGCTCTTTCTTGATGCCACTGCCGAACGCGACAACAAGCAGCGGCTTCAACAGAAGGCTTATGAAATGACTCTTCTGCAAGAGAGGGAGCGCCAACTCAACGAGAAGTTACATTCGGCCAATGAGGCGTTGAGGAAGAGTCAGGAGGGATTGTCGCGTGAATACCAGCGCGCCGAAGCCCTGCTCCTCAACATTCTTCCGGCATCGATCGCGGAGCGGTTGAAAGCGCACAAGAAAATTGCAGACAACCACGCAGAGGTGAGTGTGCTTTTTGCCGACATCGTCGGTTTTACGGAAAGAGCGCGCAGCGTCGGAGCGGTGACGACGCTCGCTATCTTGAATTACTTCTTCAAGGCGGCGGATCGACTCGCGGAACGACACGGCTGCGAAAAGATCAAGACAATCGGCGATTGTGTGATGGTGGTCGCGGGCCTGCCCACCGCGCGATCCGATCATGCACAAGCCCTCGCGCACTACGCAGTTGAACTGCGCAAGGCGGTCAAACGCGAGAGCTTCGCAGGAGAACCGATAAGACTGAGAATTGGAATTCACTCGGGACCGATCGTCGCTGGCGTCATAGGCAAAAGACGGTTCGCCTATGACTTGTGGGGCGAGACCGTTAATCTCGCCTCGCGTATTCAAACGTCCGCGGAGCCCAGTGAAATCCGTATTTCCGATGCAACGCGCCAACTGCTGGGACCAAAATTTGCTTGCGATCCACTTGAGGAAACGGAATTGCGTGGCGCAGGTCGTGTACGAATGTGGCGGCTCCCAGCCTGATTGTCGCTTGCCGACGCTGGAGCGCACTGCATCTCAAGCCGCAAATTATTAACGTGAAGATTTGATCAAACGGGACCTCGTTGGGCGACTTGCGACACAGCTGACATCAGTTCCTTCGGGTTGGGCGCCCCAAACATGTATCGCCCCCCCTCCGGAACCTCCGTGAAACTCCAGCGGACAATTCCCTGCCTGTCCAGCAGGAATTGACCGACCAATTGTCCGTGTCCTGTTGCGATCATCTGTTCGTCGGCTTCGGTCACTTCGTAAGGGTCCTTCCTATCGAGGATTTCGCTCGCTGCAAAAGGATCCATGGGACCGGGCAACTCGCCTGGTATGTCGACCCGCATATCCTTCGCTGCTGCCATCGAGACCTTGTACGGCCAGTTCGTCTCGTTTTGGGTGAATTCGAGATTGGGTAGTCCAAAAGCACGATGTGAAGCGCGTTCAGGGTCGGAGGCCGCAAGCAGGTTCGGCATCGGGTGGTAGCGGAAATAGAGACGCGCTCGTTCGATCGGCGTGTTGACCACCGTCAGGCTCTCCACGCCCCTTTCGCGCAGCTCCGGATCAAGCCGCGCCTGGGCGGCGATGTGGCGCCGGCAGAAGGCACAATGCAGACCTCGAAACAGGCCGACCAGCACTGGTTTTTGCCCGCGAAAGTCATCGAGGGCGATCTTGCCTTCCTGGGTAATGGCGTCAAGCACCAGGTTCGGCGCACGGTCGCCCGGTTGAAGCGGTACCAAGTCACTAGGCGCGGACATTTCCAACCCCTAACCCCGGCTAGTCGAGAAAAGGCAGCACCACAAGCGCTTCCGGGTCGAGCCCGTGCTGGGCGCATATACCCTGCGCCAGGGAAAAGTAGCGTTCGGCCTCGGCCAGATTGTCGAGGTCCAGATTAAGCGTTGCGAGACCATCATAGCACGGAAAGAGCAGTTGGGGCTCGCCCATTTCGCGGGCGACGTCCAGTGCTTCGTGGAACAGGCCAACCGCCAGTTCAGGACGGCCATTGCACTGGTGGATCTGCCCAAGCACGATCAACGGCACCGGCAGGTGCTCGCGCTGGTCGAGCGCCCGGTCGATCTCGATAGCCTTCTCGGCGGCAGGCACGCCCTCCGTTGGACAGCGATCCGTGAAAGTACAACAAGCGACCGCCAGATTGGCGAGGAGGCGGGCCTGGAAACCCAGATCACCAATATGGCGCGCCACGTCCAGACCGCGCCGACAGACCTCCATCGCCTTTGCCGGATCGATAGTCGTGTAGAGCACGCCGAGATTGGTGTAGCCGCGGCAGGCCGCACCCAGCAGACCTGCGGCTTCGGCCAATTCAATGCTGCGCTCGACCTGGCCAACGGCTTCACGGTTTCGTCCGAGGCGAGCCAGCGCAACAGCCTTGGTATTAAGTGCCTCGGCGGTCACAAGAGTGGCATCGCGTCCTACGTCGGAAACATGCTCCGTCGTCAAAGTGCGTACGCAATCCAGCGCCGCGTCCGCCCATTTTGCCGCGAGGGAGTGATCTCCGCTCCGGAACGCCTGTCGGCCACGTTCTTGCCAGAGATGCGCCTGCTCGATCGGGGCATCCGCTCCATCGAGGAGCGCTGCCGCTTCAGCATAGCGGGATTCTGCGTTGTCCCGCTTGCCGACGTCCCAGAGCAGCCGACCGACCTTACGCAAAACGCGCGCCGAAGCGACACGATCTGCCGACTGGCGGTATGCCAGCAACACCGCCTCGTAGTGGTGGTGCGCGACCTGGCGGCGGCCTGCCGGGCCGCTCAGATCGGCAATGCGCTCTGCAATTGCCAGTTTGAGCGGTGTTTGCCCGATCGCACCCAATGCGGTCAGTGCTCGCTCATAGAAACGAAGGGCGTCATCGTTGGCGTATATCATGCGAGCGCGATCACCCGCCGCCTGCAGGTAATGCGCGCCCCTCTCCCGCTCGGCGCTCTGTGCGAAATGATGACCGAGCACGGCCAAATCCTCGAGCCGTTCCGGCTTGTCGCCGCACAGTTGCTCCAAGGCAGCACCGACCCGTCCGTGGATGTCGGTCCGGCGTTGCAGGAGCAGATTCTGGTAGATCACGTCCTGCAGCAATGTTTGGGTAAAGCGGTAGCTTTGCGACGAGCCCGAGCCAGATCCGGCAACTTCCTCGATGATTTCCGCATCGCAAAGCAGTTCGCAGCCGGCTTCTAGCCGGCCGGGGTCGGATGTAACGGTTTTCAGAAGGGTGGCATCGAAGCGCGGGCCAATTACCGCGGCTTCCTGGGCCAACCGGCGCACCTCTTGGGGCAACCGGTCGACCCGAGCAAGCAACATTGCCTGGATCGTGGCGGGAATGCCGGTTGCGACTTCGCCTGCCACAGTCCGCCATCGCTGGCCCTCGCGCATCAATACACCGCGATCGATAAGACCGCGAACGATCTCCTCTAAAAAGAGCGGGTTGCCGCCCGCGCGCTCGAGGATCTGGCCGAGAAGCCCTCCTGCGGAGTTTACCCAGCTCTCGCCGAAAAGCGCCGCCAGCAGGCTGCGTCCGTCATCATTGTTGAGCGGCGAAAGCCTGAGCGCCGTGTGACTGACCCGACTTGAATCGAGCTGGTCGTTGTCCGGCGCCGGACGATGCGTGACCAGCAACATCAACCGCGTGCGTTCCAACCTGTCCATCACGAAACGCAGTGCCTCGAGCGACACGGCGTCGGCCCAGTGCAGATCTTCCACGACAATCAACAGCGGCGACAACGCAAGCCGCCGTTCGATGATTGTGCGGACTGCGTAAAGAATTTGCCGCCGCAGCTGCTCGGGCTCGACATGCTGCAAGGTGGCATCGGGGTCGCCAAGGCCAAGCACATGGTAAAGCAAAGGCATCAGTCGCTTTGCCTCTTCGCCCTGCAGGCCGAGATCGGTAAGCAAGGCTGCGAGCTTCCCCCGTATTTCATCCCCATTGTCGTTCTGCATCATCCCCGCAGCGCTGCGCACAACTGCGTCCAAGGCGCCAAATGATTGTTCGCCCAGCGGTGAGCACGCGGCCTGCCGCACGGCGACGTTGCGAAAACGATCCTCGTCGCCGACGCGGGCGACGAACTCCTTCACCAGCCGCGATTTCCCGATACCGGCTTCTCCGACGAGGCGGACAAGTTGGGCCGAGCCGCCGCACGCCTGGTCAAGGCTCGCCAACATTCTATGAAGCTCCGCACCGCGACCAATCATCGGCGCGCTGAGGCCGAGCGCCTCGAGCCCACGTGCTGCACGCGGGGCCGCAAGCGGTGCATCCAGTCGATGGACGAGCACGCTGCCGGCCTTGCCGCGAAGCACGACATCGCCCAGCGACTCGTAAGAGAAGGCATGCCGGGTCAGCCTGTGAGTGAGTTCGCCTACCAGCACCTCACCCGGTGCGGCCAGCGATTGCAGGCGCTGCGCCGTATTCACGGTGTCGCCGGTCACCGAATAGGATTTGGCGGTGCCGATGCCCAATCCGCCAGTAACAACCGGACCGGTGTTTATGCCGATGTGGAGTAACAGAGGCGAGCCGGAGTGGGGGGTGCCTTCACCGAGCCGCGCCGTCCGGGCGATCATGTCGAGAGCGGCGCAAAGCGCACGTTCCGGGTCGTCTTCATGCGCCACCGGCGCACCGAACAAAGCGAGCAGCGCATCGCCGATGAATTTGTCGACGAAACCGCCAAAGGTTCGCACGGCCGCCGTCAATTCCTTGAACAGCGCGTTCTGCAGAGCTTGCATCACCTCGGGGTCGAGCTGTTCGCTGAGTGCCGTGAAGCCGCAAAGGTCGGCGAACAGGACCGTTACCGTCCGGCGATCGGCGTCAGAGACGGGATGCAGCCCATAGCTTTCGATGTTCGGAGGCAGCGACAGGATTCGAGAAGGCGGCACGATGGTCCCGCTTGGTTTCGGAACAGGCCGTTCGGCGGCTTTTGCGGACGCACCAAGGCTTGCCCCACATTTCGGACAGAACTCGAAATCAGGTGCGCAGGGGTAGCCGCAGCTGGCGCATGGCACAGGCTGGCGCCTGCCACACTTCGGACAGAAGGCGTAACCGCCCTCAATCTCGAAACCGCAGCCCGAGCAGTCCATGGAAACCTCACCCGAGCATGATGCCGAAAAGTGTGAAGCGGTTTTCGGACCACATCCTGCTCTGTCTCTTTGACCTAGAGATGGATTCAGATTTCAGGTCGATTCGGCCTGCAATCATCCGCTCTTGGGGCCATGACTCGTGATCTCGCCACGCCCTTCACGGCCAGGGTATTCACAATGATGAACCGATAGCCGTCAACCGGCAAGCGGCAGCAAATGGGCATCCGTGGGTCCGGTGGCGGAGCGTTGCCGATTCGGACGGCTGCTTGGCCGTCGTTGCGAAGTTCTCTCTTAGCCCTCCATCTTCCTGCTATCATGGAGATGAGGAGACGGACCTTGAGCGAGAATCGCAGACTAGTCGCAATCCTGGCTCCAGATGTTGTTGGATACAGCCGGTCGCCGGCGCGGACGAAGATTCGCCTCGCGTCTGGAGGGCGCCGCGGCGCTCGGCGCCATCTGCCTGTCCGAGGACGCCATCGCCAGGTCAAGGCGAGTCTCGACCTCTCGGTCAGCGATCTCGGCACGCGTGGGCGGCATGGCAGGAACTGCTCGCGTCAATCCTGACTATTCGCTGGAATACCGTCGCAAAGTCTTGCCTTACAAGAACCATGCCGATTTCGAACTCATGATCGACGGGCTCCGCAAGGCCGGAATAGTGCAATGACAAATGAGGGCATGCGGTCGGATCAGACGCCAAAGGCTCGGCCGATCTTGCGCCATCGGGCGTTTTCACGAACCAGTTTCAGGTCGTCGGTCGTCTCGGCAAAGGTGTGCGAACGGTAGTGCCCGAGCAGGTCAGGAAACAGCCTCCCTGCCGGCAGGCCGGCGACCTGTTCGCGGACCGACATTTTTTCATCGATGACCCGGGTGCCCCAGGCATTTTCCCGAACCTGCAACTCGGCAGCCAGACCGCGCTCTTCCGGCGCGGTTTCATCCAGCGCGGCCAGCAGGATCGAGTGGAAAAGCGCTATATAACCGATCTGCCTCAGGCCGCCCACGACCCGCACGCGAGGCAATATGGCAAGAACGAGGAACGTCAGGAACAAGTTCGGCAGCAGCACGCCGTCCAGCAGCGCCTGCTTGAGATGCGCCCGCTCGAACGGGATGGAAAGACCATTCGGCCTTTCAGGCTCGATCAGGTGCCCGTTCTCGAGGACGAGCTTGCGCACGCGCTCCTCGCGAATGCCCCAGAAATAGGCCGTGGCATTGGGCAGGAATCTGCCAAATGGGCCCGATTCGGTCTCTTGCAGGGTACGTTCGAGACGCTGACGCCTTGCGGGCTCAAGGAGCAGCTTGGAAAGAAGGCTGCCGTCATGGTCCAGATGCCGCGCCACGACGGAAGCCGCGAGCCGGTCATCGATGAACACCGGCCGAGCCATGCCGGAACGATCCCAATCGGCGACCAGATCCTCGTTGAGTTCTGTCAGTGCATCGGCGGCGGTTCCAAACACCTTGTCCTGGCTGGCGAGCAGTGTGCCCAGCCAGCGGCTGGCATCCGTTTCGTCGCCCACCGCTTTGAGCGCCCGCTTGTTGAGGGTGACCGGGCCGGCCGCGCAGGCGCTTTTGCGGCATAGTTTGTGGCGCCCCATGCCAAACAAGTTGACCTTGTCGTCGCCGACATCGAGCCATCCCGGCCCCTCCCGGCCAATTGTCTCCATGGTCATCGTCGTTCCCATGAAGCCGACGAAGGCCGACAGCCCGTTTTCGACCGCGGCGAGCCAGGCAAACAGGAGGGCATCGAAGGTGATCCGGTCCATCAGCAGCAGGCAGTGTAGGCCGGACTGGATCACCGGTCTGTGGTCGAATTCTTCGAGGGCCTTGACGACCTCTTCAGGCTGCATGATCAAACTAAGGCGCTGGTGCAGTATATCGAGCAGGATCGAGCGGGCAGCGATCGCCGGACCCGAAGCAGGCCTTGCCACCGGCCGCCACAGATGGCGGGCGTATTCGGAAACCGGTGCATTCCAGTTCTGCTCGATATCACGCACGACTTCGGGGCAGAGCAGTGATAGCACTGCCAGAACATCCACCGGAGCCTTAAGGGTCGGATCAAAGTCCGTGGTCATCAGAACCGCAGCCGGGCCATGCTCAGAAGGTCGTGATACCGCCCTTCGGTAAAGCCGGCCTTCACATGCCGGCCTTCGATCTCGAAGCCGTGGCTTGTGTAGAGGCGGATGGCCGGTTCATTGTCGGCATAGACGGTCAATTCGACTCGCTTCAGGGCGCGCCAGTTGTCGGCCACGTCAAGCAGCGCGCCAAGTATGGCAGAGCCGATACCCTTGCCGACAAAGCCATCGTCAAGGCCGATATTGATCTCGCCGATGTGCGAACGGCGCGGCGAACCCTGCACGACCAGGCTGCCATGGCCGACGACCTTGCCGTCCAGCTCGGCAACGATCCAGGTGGTTTCCTGGCCGGACTTGGTGATGCGCCGTTCTACCTGCTCCACCATCTCGAATGGCATCCTGAGCGTGCCCCAGCGGAAGCCCGGCATGTTGAAGATGGCGCAAAGCGCCTCCGCATCGCTTGGCCGAATGGCCCGGAGTTGCGGCTGGATTTTCTTTGGGAATGGCGAGGTCGTGCTGGTCATGGCTTTCCCGGCAAAGGCAATAGGCCCGGCACGATGCACCGGACATCATCTGAAAATCCAGCCATCTCATCATCCTATGATGCCGATTGCGCGCTGAAGTACCGGGAGACGGCGTAGAGTTTGAAGATGCCGCTGATGCCGATCCAGCCGAAAAGGGCGAGCCAGCACAATGTTCCCGTCGCCGTCCAGTCCATCCGGTGCATTACGGCCTCGGTGATGACAAGGCCAAGGATGGCAAACAAGCCGACCAGAAACTGCGCCAGACCGAGCACCAGCAGCTCTTCGCGCGGCGCGCTTTTCCAGACGAGATATGTGCCGCCCGCTCCGGCGAGGAAGATGGCGCTGTAAACCTGAGCGTGGAAGGCGTCGATCGGCCACGGCCAAAAGCCGCCGAATGTCAGGGGAAACAGCAACAGACCGACGCCATAGAGCCCGAGGATCGCCATTTCCATCGACATATAGCCGCGCCATGCAGAGTTTAAGGTCACGCCCTTTGCGGAAGGACGGCCCCCGGCCCGTAACAGGAACAGCCCGGATACCGCGACCGAAGCAAGATAGACCAAGAACCAGAGCCAGGGCGCTATCCGCTCGAAGTTGAAATAGCCGAGATTGATGAACGAAGCCGCCGAAACGATGACGGTGAAGATGAAGGCCATGACAAGCACTAGCCTGCCTGGCGACCAGCGATTCCAGACCAGCAGCGCCGCCATCACGGCCATTTCGGCGGTGTAGAAGCCGCCGAGGAAGCGGGCGTTGAACGGCGTGACGGCCCAAGGCCAGCGCGGCCTGACCAGCGCAGGCGCGAAAAAAAGGCCGGCGCCGACAATCAGGACGATGATGACCCCCGCCGAGAAAAGCCGCAAGGCCGCGGGAAATGGCGGGTTGTCGGGTGTCGGCGCGGGAGAAAGTCCCAAAGATGAATACCCCATGGACCCACCATAGTACCGCTTGCGATCGGTGAAAATCCCGACGGAATTGACACGTCGGCGGGCTTTTCCATTCGAATGGCCGTACGATCCGTTTCGAAGTAAGATGGAGCGCACGGAACGAAGACCGGTTCCGGTCAACCACCTCGGGGGTGCATTTTCCGGAGCCTGCACGATGACCGAAATTCAGGATCTGTTCTCGCTTTTGCGGCAATCGACCGATGTCGATCCCCAGGCAATCGACGCGATCCGGCGGACCATCGCGGAAGGCAAGGATTATGAACTTTGCCGCATCAATGTGCCGGCTTTCGCCAGCAAGCATGGCCTCGACGAGGAACGCGCCATCAGCGCCTTCCTCCATGCGGCGCGGGTAGGCATCTTCGACATTTCATGGAATGTTCTGTGCCCCGGCTGTGGCGGCGTGCTCGACACCAACGCTACGCTGAAAACCCTGCAGAAGGACGAATACACCTGCGCGCTATGCTCCGAAGGCTATTCGCCGACCCTCGATGAGATGGTTGAGGTGACATTCACCGTCAGCCCTCGCGTGCGCAGGATTGCCGCCCACAATCCACACGAACTGCCGTTGGTGGAATATTTTCGCCAGATTTACTGGGGATCCGGCGTCGATCTGCCGGAAGAGGGTTTGGCGAAAAACATAGAAGCGTTCTCGCTGGAGGATATCGAGCTGGCGCCGGGTGAAAAGGCCGTTCTGCCCATACAGCTTCCGTCCGAATTCATCATCGTCTTCGAGCCGGTCACCCATTCAGCGCAGTTCATCGACGCGAAGGGCGAACCAACAAAAGAGCGGCGAAGCCTGTCGTTGGCTTTCGACCGCGACCATGTCCAGAACCAGACACTGGAAATGCAACCTGGTCCGCTGCGTATTTCGCTGGAAAACAGGACCGACACCCGCGTGCTGCCGGCAGTCTTCATCGCCGGCGAGGCATTGCATAATCTCCTGGGCAAACGCCGGCCTTTTCTGACCGCCAAGCGCCTGCTCACCAACCAGACGTTCCGCGACCTCTATCGTACGGATACGCTCGACATCAACCAGCGCCTGAAGATCACCAGCCTCACCTTCCTGTTCACCGACCTGCGCGGATCGACCGCGCTTTACGAGCGGGTGGGCGACCTTTCAGCCTTCGATCTCGTGCGCGTGCATTTCCAGGTTCTGCACGAGATCGTCGCGGCGGAGGCAGGCGCGGTGGTGAAGACCATCGGTGATGCGGTGATGGCGACATTCGCGACGCCTGATCGCGCGATGGCTGCGGCCCTCAGGATGCGTGATGCCATGCGTGCGCTCAATGACAGAAGCGGGCGCGAGGATCTACTGCTCAAGATCGGTGTCCATGCCGGCCCCTGCATCGCCGTGTCCATGAACGAGCGACAGGACTATTTCGGCCAGACGGTCAACATTGCTTCACGGGTCCAGAACCTGGCCAACGCACAGGCTATCTTCGCAACCCGCGCGGTGGTCGACGACAATCTCACCGCCGATCTGTTGCGTAGGAACGCTCTGACGCCCGTGCCTCACGAAGTCTCGCTGCGTGGCATCGAGCGGGAGATCGCGGTGTATACAATCCCCTGAGCAATTGGGCCGTCCAGAGCAATCCCAGGGAAAGTGTAAACGGTTTTTCGGGAAAAACGCGTAGCACTTTCCCTTGGAATTGCAGTAGAGCAGCGTTTGCGTGAAAAGATGAGGCGCTCTCGGCCGCTCACACGCGCTTGCAGAGGAAATAACGATCGGCGGGCTCTGAAGTCGGCGCCGGGAGGCGTTGCAGCAGCGGGTGATCGAGCGGCGTGCCACTGACCGCGAAGCCGCCGACCCGAAGCAGGCTCGCAATCAGATCGGGAAGCCAGGTAGCAGTCACTGCATCCCGATCGTCATAGCCGGTGCCGATGTCGGCATGAACAAGGGCGGCTTCGATGCCAATGAACTTGCGGGCCGTCTCGCGTATTTCGCCGAGCACGAGGTTTTCGGCTTCGGGAATTGAGCTGGCATGTGCGCCGACTTCGCGATCGAACACCACGATCCGGCGCCCGGGCAGGCGCTCGCGCAGATGGTGGAACGTCCGACCGTTGCCGAGGCCGAGCTCGAGTACAAGCCCCTCCATCTTCGCCACCTCGACGCAGACTTGGTCGAGAATGTCGCGCTGTGCGGTCATCCTGCTGATGAAATTCTCGAGGCGACTCATATGCTTTTGTGTGTCCTGAACCAGCAAGAGATCGTCAATGCCGCCGACAAGAACTGTTCACGGGTGAATCCCGAAGGCGTAGTGCCAAACTCGATCACGTGTCGGCACATATAGAGGCGGACCATGAACACTGCAACAACCGTACAGGCAGCCGGCAGGATCATACCGGGTGGAATAGGCGGCACGGCGCGCGGCAAAATAACAACCTCACTTGTAGGGATCTGCGGCGTCCCGCAAGCCGTCACCGAGGAAGTTAAACGCCATGATGACGAGAATGACGGGAAGCATCGGCAAAAGCAGCCATGGATAGAATGCGATCACGCTGACGCTGCGCGCCTCGGTGAGCAGGATGCCCCAGCTGGTTATCGGCGCTCTCAGGCCGAGCCCGAGGAAGCTCAGCGCCGTTTCGCCCAGGATCATGCCGGGAATGGAGAGCGTCGCCGTCGCGATCAGATGCGACATGAAGCCGGGAATGAGATGCCGGCCGATGATGCGGCTGCTCCCGGCGCCCATCAACTGCGCGGCCAGAACGTAATCCTCCTCGCGCAAGGCCAGAAGCTTTGAACGCACGGCCCGCGCCAGTCCGGTCCAGTCGAGCACTCCGAGGATCACGGTGATGCCGAAATAGATCAGGATCGGACTCCAGGTTATCGGCATGATCGCCGCCAGGGCCAGCCATAGCGGAATGCTGGGAATCGATTGCAGAACTTCGATTATCCGTTGAACGATCAGGTCGAAGATACCGCCGTGATAACCGGCCAGTCCGCCGATGACGATGCCGAGCAGGAAGCTGAAACTGATGCCGACGAGGCCGATTGTCAGTGAAATGCGTGCGCCATAGATCATGCGCGAGAGCACGTCGCGCCCCAGCCTGTCGGTGCCGGCCAGAAAGAGCTGACCGTTTTCGGCAGCGCAGACAAAATGCCTGTCACCTTCGATCAGGCCCCAGAACCGGTAACTGTCGCCCTTGCAGAAGAAACGGAGCCGCTGAACATCGCCCTGGTCGTCGATGTAGTTCCGCTTGAGCGTGTCCATGTCCAGCGTCATCTGGCGGCCATAGACGAACGGCCCGACGAACTCGCCGTTGTGGAACAGGTGCACCTGCTGCGGCGGCGAATAGATATAGTCCATGTTGCGCGTGTGCAGATTGTACGGCGCCAGAAACTCGCAGATCAATATCCCGAAATAAAGCACTATCAGGAATATGCCGGATACAAGGGCAAGCCGGTGCATGCGGAATTTCCACCACATCAACCGCAACTGCGACGCCTGAAAGACCTTCGACTGCTCCGCCGTCATCGCCTCGACCGACTGCAGGTCAAAGGGCGCGCTGGAAACGTAGTGTTCTAGTGGAGCACCCGGAGCGGGGAGCGGCGAATCCGTCTTCATTTGGTGCTGCCGCCCTGCAAACGAATTCGTGGATCAAGCACCGCCAGCGCCAGGTCGGAAATCAGGACACCGATGACTGTCAGGAAGGCTAGGAACATCAGGAACGACCCCGCCAGATACATGTCCTGGCTTTGCAAGGCCTTGATCAGCATCGGCCCGGTCGTTTCCAAAGACAGCACGATCGCCGTGATTTCGGCGCCGGAGATGATGGCCGGCAGGATAGAGCCGATGTCGGAAATGAAGAAATTGAGCGCCATGCGCAGCGGATATTTGACCAGCGCCTTGAATGGATGAAGGCCTTTGGCGCGCGCGGTCACCACATATTGCTTGTGTAGCTCATCGAGCAGATTGGCGCGCAGCCGCCGGATCATGCTTGCCGTGCCCCCGGTGCCGATGATCAAGACCGGGATCCAGAGATGGGCGAGTATCGACTTCGCCTTGGCCCAGCTCATCGGCTCGCTGAGATATTGCGGGTCCATGAGATGGCCGAGGGACGTGCCGAACCAGATGTTGGCGAAATACATCAGGATCAGCGCCAGCATGAAGTTCGGAATGGCAAGGCCCAGGAGGCCGAAAAAGGTCAGGCCGTAATCGCCCCAACTGTATTGATGCGTCGCGGAGTACATGCCGATCGGAAAGGCGATGAGCCAGGTGAAGATGATCGTCACGAAGGAAACCAGCACGGTCAGCCACATTCGGTCCCCGACGACGTCGCGAACCGGCAGCTCATATTCGAAGGAATAGCCGAAATCGCCGTGCAGCATCCCGCCGACCCAGTAGAAGTAGCGAATGATCGGCGGCTTGTCGAAACCATATTCCTTGCGCATCATCTCGATGCGATCGGAATCCACCCCTTCGCCCTGCGCCCGAAGCTCGGCGACATAGCTGTCGAAATAGTCGCCGGGGGGAAGTTCGATGATCGTGAACACCAGCGCTGATATCACCAGCAGCGTTGGAACCATCACAGTAATGCGCCAGACAATATATCGAAGCACGCTCAGGACTCTCCAAGCCAGAATGTATCCGGCATGTAGACACCGAAATAGGCGGTCGGATCGTAGCCGAAGAGCGCCTTGTCAGGCAGATTGCGCAGCCGTGAGGACACCAGAATCGGCTGATGCGTTCCGTTCACGGTCCCGATCGAAAACACCTGATCGGTGTAGATCGACAGCATCGAATTCCAGATTTCGGCGCGCTCTGTCGCTTCGGTCGATGCGTTCCAGCGCTTGAGCAAAGCCATCAACTCGATCACTTCAGGAAGATCGGGCGCCTCGCCCATCTTGCCGTGAGACAAGTAGTGAGCACCCCAGAGCGGCCATTGCAGTTGATCGTCGATGGTGGGGGCCAGCTGGCTCGGGTTCATGTCGGCGGTCGGCACGCCATTGTCGATGCCCGACCACATCGACATCATGATCTGGCCGCCAAGCGCGCGGCTGCGGAAGATGTCGCGCTGCGAAGTCCGGATGAACAGGGCGATGCCGATCTTTCGCCAGTGATCGGTGATGAGTTCGAGCGCGTCGGTTTCCAGTGTGCTTTCGCCGGCGGTTTCCACGATTATCTGGGCAGAGCGTCCATCGGGAAGTATCCGCAGGCCGTCATCGTCACGTGCCAGAAGCCCGACCTCGTCGAGCAGTGCATTGGCCTGCTCGGGATCATGGGCAACCCAAGCTTTAGCGAATTCCGGCCGGTAGAGCGGGCTCTCGGACAAGACGGTATCGGCGCTTTCCTGCGCCAATCCATAGAACACGGCCATATTGATCTCGCGCCTGTCCACGGCGAGCGAAAGTGCGCGGCGCACGCGCACGTCACGCAGAAGGCCACGCCACACCTGGTCGGCGCAATTCAGATTCGGCAGCAGCGCCAGCCGAGAACCCTGTGTACGTTTCCACAGGTGCATCTTCACCGGATAGCGCTTCTCCGCGTCTTTCAGGAAGGAGTAGTCGCTGAAGTCAATTCCCATGCATTGCAGGTCGCTCTCGCCCGCACCGGTCTTGGCGGAGATGATCGCCGATGAGCTGACATTCATGATGATCCGGTCAACGTAGGGCAGTTGCCGGCCGTTCTCGTCTATTCGATGAAAGAACGGGTTGCGCTCGAAGATGAATTGCTCGGCCGGCGGCTTGGTCCGGTTCTGCCAGGGGTCGAGCGTCGGCAGTTCCGGGTTCTCCGGGCGATACTGCCGCGACATGCGGATATGCAGGAGCGTCCATTTCTGGGTCCGGTTCTCCTTCATCAGGCCGGCGAGCCGGAATGAATCCTGATATTTCTTGTGGAACTGCTTGAGATAGGCGGCCGGCAGGACAAGCGATAGCGGCGAAGCGGCAGCGAGCTTGGGCAGGAAGTCTGGATTGGGCGCATCCCAGCTGTAGCGGACCGTCAACGGATCGACGATCTCGAAGCGTGGCGGCTTGCCGTCCGCCAGCAGGGCGGGGGCGAGCCCGCCTTGCGAAAGCTCGTCGTTCAGCCAGACATCTTCCCAACAATAGCGAAAATCCTCCGGCGTCAGCAGGCTGCCGTCAGACCATTTGTGCCCTTCCCGTATCTTGAAGGTGAAGACGCGATCATCCGCCACGTCGAAACGCTCGAGAATGTCGGGTTGCATGTTGAGCTTTTCGTCATAGCCGACCAGGCGAGAATACCCGTAGATCGTCATCATCCGGATATCTTTCTGGCTGCCGATGATTGTCCGCAGCGTGCCGCCATACTGGCCGGGCAGCCGGCCCATTGCAGCGAGATTCAGCGCGCGCGGACTCTTGGGCAGGCGCTCAGCGAGTGCCGGCAGCGCCTTGACCGTCAGTTGTTGCCGAAGAAATTCCGGCTCCAGATCGCCGGCGCGCGACGTCCCTGGCAGAAATGCCGAAGCCATGAGACCAAGGACGGTGCGCCGGCTGATCAATGGCGTAACTCACTGATATCGGCCGAATGTCTCGCCAGCACGAGGTGGCCACCGCCAAGATCGAGTGGTGACAGCCTATCTTCGTCGCCCTCGTCGCGGAATTGCGGTCCCCATGCGCTGGTGTCGGAAGCTCCGCTGAGCTTCAGCGTCTTGAAATCCATCGGCCTGTCGAGATCGGGGAAAGGTACCGCGGCGACCAGGGAGCGCGTGTAGGGGTGGATTGGTTTTCTGAGCAGAATTTCGCGCGGCGCAAGCTCGACGATACGCCCGCCGCACATCACCGCGATGCGGTCTGCCATGTAGTCCACCACCGCCAGATTGTGGGATATGAACAGGTAGGTCAGGCCCAGTTCTTTTTGCAGGTCCTTCAGAAGATTCAGGATCTGCGCCTGGACAGAGACATCGAGCGCCGAAACCGGCTCGTCGCAGATCAGGAGTTCGGGCCCTAGCGCCAACGCACGCGCGATGCCGATGCGCTGACGTTGCCCGCCGGAGAAACTGTGCGGATAGCGCTTTATGAAGCGCGGATCGAGCCCGATTGCCTGCATCAGGCTCTTGACCGTGGCGAGTCGGGACGCCGCATTGCCACGTTGATGGATCTCCAGCGGCTCGCTCAAGATGTTCTCCACCGTCATGCGAGGTGAAAGCGACGAAACCGGGTCCTGGAAGACCATCTGGATTTTCGCGCGCAATATGCGCAGGGCATCTCCCTCTGCGCCCAGGACGTCGGTCGGTCCATCGCGGCCGTTGAAGATCACAGAACCGCCGCTGGGGGTGATGGCCCGCATGAGGATCTTGCTGACGGTTGTTTTGCCACAGCCGCTTTCGCCGACCAGACCCAGACACTCACCCCGCCTGATGTCGAAGCTCACGCCGTCCACGGCGCGAACAGAGGTTTGATGACCCCCGCTGAACCATCCGGACTTGCGGGTGGTGAAGGTCTTTGTCAGATCCCTCACCGAAAGCAGAATGTCCTCCGGCCCCTTCGATGCCGGCGCAGTCTGCTTGCCGAGCAGGTTCCCAACATTCACCGGCACCTCGCGGAGCGCCTTTAGCCTTTCACCAGGCTTCAGGTCGAAATGCGGAACGGCTGCCATCAGGCCCTTCAGGTAAGGGTGGCCCGGCCGGCGGAATATCGCCTCGACAGGCCCCATTTCCATGATCTCGCCATGGTACATGACCACCACCTCGTCGGCGACATTGGCGACCACGCCAAGGTCGTGCGTGATCAGCAGCATCGCCATGTTCAGCTTGGTCTGAAGCCCGCGCAGCAAATGCAGGATTTGCGCCTGGATGGTGACGTCCAACGCCGTCGTCGGCTCGTCGGCGATCAACAAAGCAGGCCGGCAGATGAGCGCCATGGCGATCATGGCGCGTTGCCGCAATCCTCCCGAAAGTTCAAAGGGATACATGTCATAGGCGCGTTTGGGATTGGGGAAGCCGACAAGGCCGAGCATTTCCTCGGTCCGCGCCTTGCGCTCCGCCCGAGCCATAGGCGTATGAATCTGCAGGGATTCGCTGACCTGGTTGCCGATCGTGTGCAGCGGCGACAGCGATGTCATTGGCTCCTGAAAGATTTTGCCGATGCGGCTGCCTCTCAACGCCCGGATTTCGGTTCCGTCACGCTGCATCTGCAGGATATCCTGCGTCGTTCCGGGCTTTTCAGGATCGGAAAACAGGATACGGCCGCGAACATGGGCCGTATTCGGCAAAATGCCCATCACTGCCTGGCTGAGAACCGATTTTCCGGAACCGGACTCTCCCACCAGCGCGGTAACCTTGCCGGGCAGGACGCGGAGATTTGCGCGCCTGACGGCATGCAACGGTCCCCCGATTATGGCAAAAGAGATGCCAAGATCCTCGATCCGCAGCAGATCAATGCCCGAATTCATCCTCACACCAGCCCCACTCTGGCAGTCTGCCGGGCGGCAGACCCAAAAAACGAGACTAGCGTATTGCCAGCCTAGAGCAACTTGGATTCGAATCGAATTCAGCTACGGAACCGGCGACCGGGCTGCACACCAAGGCTTTCGGACCGGATCGTGTCGGTTACTGAAGCTTTCTCCGGTCGCTTGCCGACAACCGCGCGGCATCGCGATGAAGCAGCATGACCTGCTCGGCGTCCGATATCCGGTCGTGAATCGGCGCAGCGTCTTCATCGAGAGCGAGAGCACCCGACAAATCGGGTGAAAGCACCGTCAGCTTCTGCTTGCTACCCGCCAGTTCCTCCGTGCCGAGCGTCAGCCAACTGTTGTCGCCGCAATAGCTGGCGAAGTCCTTGCTGGCGAGAACGCTGTGCGGATATTTCTTGGTCAGGGTCTGGAGACGCTGGACCTCGTTTACAGCCGAGCCGAAGACAGAGAATGTCAGCCGGTCGGTAAGTCCGACGTTGCCGAACATCACATTGCCGACATGCAGGCCGATACCAAACTTAATGTCGCCCAATCCCTGCTCCTTTCTACGCAGATTGAGCTCCATCATGCGCGCGCTGGCCTTGTGCGCTGCCGCAAGAGCAGCCTGGCAGGCGATCTCGGACTGCGAGCGATGCCTTTCGCAGGGGTAGACGGCGATGAAGCCATCACCCAGAAAACTCATGATCTGCCCGCCTTTGCGATTGAAAGGCGCAGCGATGGCATCGAAAAACTGGTTCAGCGTATCGATGTAGATTTCGCGACCGGAGGTTTCGGCAAGCCTTGTCGACCCGCGCATATCGCCCATGACGAGTGCGGCCCGGATTGTGTCACCTTCGCCGCGCTTGATCTGGCCATCCAGCACACGCCTGCCGGCGTCGCCGCCAAGATAGGTGGTCATCATGTTGTCGGCGAGCTTGGTGAGCACCGCCATCTTAGTGGCGATAGCGAGATAGTTCTGGATCCGCAATAGCGCCGAAATCATGCCGTCGCTGAAGCCTGAAGCACTGTCGGTCGACCAAGACCCCATCATGCCCTGACTGGTATCGCCGTTGAAGGGATGCACGAAAGCCATGTAGTCGGTGACGCCCATACGCCCGAGGTCATCGAAAACAGGAAACTCCGACCGCACCGACGGGTCGAGCCGGCGCCGCAGGTGGTCGAGCTTGTTGCTGAGCAGATGGTAGTATGGGCTGGTCAGGAATCTGTCGGAATGAACGCCGTTCTCACTGCGGAAGCCTTCCACTTCCAGACCCTGGCCGCGAAGCCAGGTAAAGCCAAGCGCGTCATAAAGCGGATGAAGCATCGAAAAGCTCAAATGCACCCGCTTCAGCGGCAGGCCGGCAGCAGCCAGCCGTTCACAAAAGCCCTTTACCAATGTTTCCAGGTCGTTGCCCGCCAGCGCCGATTGGCTCAGCCAGTCGGCAACTTTATCCATGAGAATGGTGGAAATTTCTGCTTGCGCTGTGCTCATGCCATCTCAAACCCGTCGAAGACGAGCCATCTCCTTTGATCCGCCACACAATCGAAGTCAGTGAAGCCGGCTTCGGCGACGAAAGCCGGCGAAGAATTTCCTAAATAACTCCTTGCAGGAAGGAAGCAGGCGTAAAACAGCATCTATCACCTGGAACCCTATGTGGCGAGGCTTCCGGCGGAGTGCAATCTCGATCCTGACATCGGGCAAAGAATTCGCCGTCTCAGACACCGTCGGGCCTTCACCACTGTCTCTTGGGCCACCCCGAGACGGCCAAAAACATTGCGTGTGTCGACGATCAGAGGAGCGTGATCAGCGATCGCCTGATAGTCAATCGCGTCGTGGGCCGGTTTGCCACGACGACAGCATCGAATCCTTCGGGGGATCCTCTCCGGCTTCCGTGGGGCGTCCAAAAAATCTGCTTTCCCGTCAATTCGGACAGGTAACCCGCTCCCATGGCGAGGCTCACCGGTGCCAAGAACCATGAGTGAGGGCATATTGCGGAAATCGAATTCCGCAAGCAGTCAGCAGACCTGCGCCTTCGCCTTCAGGCTTGCGGCAGCCATCGCGTAGCCGCCGGCGGCGCCATCGATGAAGTGAACGTGATCGCGCTGCAGCGGCGAGATGACGAGGCAGGTCATCAAGGCGGACTTCTGGCGGTGCAGGCCATAATTGCAGATGCCCGCTTCTTCCGCCTGCTTCAGCCGGTCTTGGATCCGATGCAGCACATCCGCGTCAACGTCGATGGTCATCTTCAAGCCGTCGTCGAACTTTCGGAAATCCGAATTGCTGGCCACCTCGCGTTTGTAGACCTTCGGATCGAAACGGCCAATCGTCCAGCCAAATCGATCGGTTGCAGCCGTAAGCGTCATCAGGAACACGATCCACAGCTTCGACCGCCACCGCCATCCTGCCGGGGCCATCGCCCGCGCCTCGACATCCAGGCCGGCGGGCAGCAGACTGTAGCCTGGGCCGTCCACCGGCACCGGGTGGCCATCGCGCTCCTGCCTGCCGGCGAGGGCGATGATGTCGGAAGCCAGAAACTGAAACCCGCGCAAGTCGCGCGACGCCCCCGGTGTGGCTATGATCGAGACGATTTCGCCATGCCGGGCCTCGATCGGGTTCCAACGGCAGGAGAGGCCGGTCAGATCCGGCCGCGCGCCGGCCGGCGCGGGATCGATGCGGTAGCGCCCCGCTTTCATCTCAGCTTCCGCCCAACTGCCGCCACCGCCGGCGAACATGGCATAGAAGGCCGCTTCGGAAGCCCGGAACCTCGCCACGCGAACGTCGAGGCCATGCGCCCTTATGTCCCCTATCGGTACGATCGCGGCGCGCAAGGTAAGGCCCAGTTCGTCCGCCACCCACCTTTGGACGGCCGCCAGCGCGTTGCGGGCGATCTCCAGCGCCGAGCCGGGAAACGCCACGAGCGCGCCGTCGCCGCCGAAGACAAAGGGGAGGTCTTGCCGACCCAGCGCATTGAGCAGCGCCGAAATGACGCTTGCGCCGGCCATATTGACGGTTTTATAGCGCCCCGCCTCGATCGCCTTGGTCGAGCCGACAATGTCGGCAGTGGCCAGCGCCCAGCCATCGGGGAGGGGCCGATAGTTATCGATGTCGGCAACGCTTTCGAACTTTGCGAAGACCGGCAAAGAAGCGACAAACGGGTCGGACGCGACAGCTGTTTCCATGGCCATTAGATAGCATATTCCACGGCTTGAAGGTGAAGTCGATTACGCTTGGAAATTGACTTGCGCAGGCTTTCCGGTGATAGGGTCGCGCGATGCGAATTGCCTTCTACGCGCCGCTGAAGTCACCCAATCATCCCGTTGTTTCCGGCGACCGCCAGATGGCACGGATGCTTGTCAAAGCGCTGGAGCACGGAGGGCATAGCGTCGAACTGGCATCTGAGTTGCGCTTCTATCTACGCCAGCCGGAGTCGAAAAGTTTCGAGGCACTAAAGATCGAGGCCGCAGAGGAAGCCGTGCGGCTGACCAAGCTTTGGGATCGTGACGGCAAGCCCGATCTCTGGTTCACCTACCATCCTTATTACAAGGCGCCCGACTTGATCGGGCCGGAGCTGGCGTCGGCCTTTGCTGTCCCCTATGTGACAGCGGAAGCCTCCTATTCCAGGCGACGCGATGCCGGCTTGTGGGCCGATAGCCAAGCATTGGTGGCGCGAGCCATCGAACAGGCGGCGATGAACATCTGCTTCACCCAAAGGGATCGTCAGGGACTGGCGGATGCTATTCCCAAGGCCGCTTTCGGTATGCTTTCGCCCTTCATCGACACATCGGCATTCCGGGAAATCCCGGCACGGGGTTGTCCGACGCGCCTCATTACCGTCGCCATGATGCGCCCGGGCGACAAACTGGGCAGCTATCGCATGCTGGCGCAAGCGCTCGGCTTGATAGGTCATCTGCCCTGGACCATGTCGGTCGTCGGAGACGGCCCAGCCCGCGACGAGGTCGAAGCGCAATTCGCCGGCCTGCCCGCCGATCGTATCGAGTGGATTGGCTCGATCGAGCCAGCCGCCGTGCCGGATGTCCTTTACACCGGGGGAATCTATGTCTGGCCGGGTTATGGCGAGGCCTACGGCGTTGCCTATCTTGAAGCACAGGCCGCCGGTCTTCCGGTGGTGGCCCAGGACATCGCCGGCGTGCCGGAGGTCGTGCGGGATGGCCAGACCGGGTTTCTAACCCCGCCGGGCGATGTCGCGGCGTTCGCTTCCGCCATTGAAAGGCTTCTGGCCCGTGACGACGAAAGAACCATCATGGCCGCGGAAGCCAGGCGTTTCGTTCTCGAAGAACGTTCCCTCGGTGACGCAGCTGCGCGTCTGGCCGGACTTATTGCGAAGATCCCGGACTCATGATGTCCGATCCGATCTGGCAGCCCTTGGTGGAAGAGCTGGCGCGCCTGCAACGGGCGGGCCGCAAGGCGGAGTTCTGGCTGCGCGACGACGACGCCGTGGATCCGATGCCTGCGCTTAATCGGCTGCTCGACCTCACCGGTGAATTCGCGGTTCCGGTCACTCTGGCCGTCATTCCGGCCCTGACCGACGCGAAGCTTGTCGCCCGGCTTGACGAGGCCCCGCATGCCACGGTCGCGATCCATGGCTGGGCGCACCGAAATCATGCGCCCGAGGACCAGAAAAAGCAGGAGCTCGGCGCGCATCGGCCACGCGAGGCGGTGCTCGATGATCTGGCTCGCGGACTGTCGCGAGTAACCGGCCTGCACGGCGCACGTGCCGTTCCGATGCTGGTGCCGCCATGGAACAGGATCGACGCCGGCGTGGTATCCGACCTTGGATCGATAGGTTTTGCGGCCTTGTCAGTCTATGGGCCGCCGAAGCCGGCTTCATTGACGGTCATCAACAGCAATGTCGACATCATGGATTGGCATGGCACGCGCGGCTGCCTCGATCATGGTCTATTGGTCCAGGCTATCATCGCACACTTGCAGCATGCATCCGACGGCGAGCCGATCGGCCTGCTCACCCACCATCTTGTACATGATGAATCGGCCTGGCTTTTCCTCGAACGATTGTTGACAGTCACCGCACAGGCTGAACCCTGTGCATGGCTTCCGATCAGGACATTGATCGGGCGCCGCGGGGGTAAAGGAAAATAGCTCAGCGCTTTCTGTGCGATGAGACCGGGAATTTGAGCATCTGGCCATCCCGCGCGGCAAAAGCGCCGGCAAACCTGTCCTTGGCCAGCTTCTCCATCTCGTCCAGTTGCTCGTCGGTGCGTGTCGGATCGTGGTGAAACAGCGCAAGCGCCCGTGCACCAGCAGCCTCACAGAGCTTGACGCCCTGTTGCCATGTCGAGTGCCCGTTACCGCGGCGGCGTTCCATTTCCTTCTCGGTGTAGGTGCAATCGTAAATGACGAGGTCGGCATCTTCGATCAGGTCGAGCACCGACTGATCGAGTTTGTCCGGCTCGTGCTCGGTGTCGGTGATCACCGCCACGACGCGGCCGCCCCATTCGATCCGGTAGCCTATGCAGCCTCCCGGATGGGTGAGACTGCCGGTCCGAACCACCACCCCTTCGCGCGGCCGAAGCACGTCTCCGGATACAAAATCGCGGCAGTCGAGATTTGCCTTGCAGACGTTCATTTTCACCGGAAACCACGGCGGCCGTATGAACTCATCGATAATCTGCCGGGTCGTCATGCGTCCTGCAAGATGCCCGGACCAAAGCGTAAGCTTGACGCTCGGGTCGAAGATAGGCGCAAAAGCCGGCAGCCCGATGATGTGATCGTAATGGCAATGGGTGAAAAGCAGGTCGAAATCGGTCACATCCGACGCCTGAAGCGCCCTACCGGCAGGCCGCAGGCCAGAACCTGCGTCGAACAGAAGCGTATGCTTGCCGCATCGCATCTCAATGCAGATTGTGTTGCCGCCATAGCGAGCGAATTCTGGCCCGGATACAGCAATGCTGCCGCGCACGCCCCAAAATCTGACCAGGAAAAAATCGTCGTCCATGCTACCTTTCGCTCATCATAGCTCTAGGCGCTTCGTGCGTCGATCAGATCCGCGGTCGTATGGCTTAGCCGATCGGCAAGAACCCGCAATATCTCGATGGTCATTTCCGGGAACTCTTTCATAAGCCTCAGGAAATGGTCCTTGCGGATTCTCAAGGCCTCCAGATCACTTGCCGCGCTGACGGTGGCAGTGCGGGAGCTGTTGCACAATATGGCGATCTCGCCGACGATCGAATTTGGCAGCAGTTCGGCAACCTTTATCGGCCCGCTGTCGGAATCGACCAGAATATCCGCCCTGCCTGAAAGGATGACATAGGCAGCGTCTGCCTCGTCGCCCTGCCGGAAAAGAATCTGGCCGGCGCTGTAATTCACGCGATCGGATGTGAACGCGAGCAGCTTGAGCTTTGCCGGCTCAATGCCGGAGAACAAGGGAACGCGTTGCAGCATTCCAACTTCATCCTTGAGCAGCATTGTCGCAAACCTTCCTAAATTCGCGTCTGCCAGACTATGACAGAAGTTCCTTGAAGATACCGTTCTCTGCCAAAAGTGTCTCGTGTGTACCGTCTTCCACCAATTGCCCCGAGTCAAAGACGATAACGCGATCGAACATCATCGCCATTGCCGGACTCGTCACGACCCACACAATTGCCGGCGAATGGCCATCGCGTCTGGCTTCCTCGAGCACGTTTCGCAGCACCTTGTCCTGAACGCGCTGGTCGAGCGCCGACAGCGGCCGGTTGAGAATGAGAAAATCGGGACGCTTGAGCAGAGCCCGGGCAACATCGAGCTTCTGTCGCTGTCCGCTGGTCAGCCGCCTTCCACCGGCGCCGACGTTGAAGTCCAGGCCGACATCCAGAAGCTCGGCATAAAGCCCCAGCTCGTCAAGAATGTCATAGACGATGGAGCGTATGCGGTCCGGCGCGTCGGGATGGTTGTTTCCCACACGGCCGAATAGGACATTGTCCATGACGGTGGCCGCGGCAATGTATTTGGCAGGATCATACCGTTCGATCGCGTTGTGCAGCTCGGGCGGCAGGTTTTCATAGAACCGGTTGCGTGCGGCGACGATCTTGCTCATCAACTCGTCGGTCAGCAGGCCGAAGCGGTGCCGGGGCTCGATATAGGCAAAGCTCAAGGTGATGATCATGGCGCGGTCGGCCTCCGAAACCGCCTCGTAGGGGCGGTTCTTGAGCCGCTGCAGCAAGGTCTCGTAGGCGGGGATCTCCTCGGCGCTCATGAAGGCGAGCTGCTGGAAGAACTGGTGATCTGGCGGCAGGTCGGCAAACAGCTCGATCGCCTGTTCGGCGATCTCCATGCCCATCTCGTAGAGCGTGCTGTCGAGGCCGGCCTGCTTCAGCACGGAAGCAAAGTAGGGATTGGCCGCCAGAGCCTTGTCGGCCAGTTCGGGGCCGGCGGCGGCGCCGAAAAGCAGGTTCTGGCCGATCGTCGCTTCCGTGTTGTAAGCGCCCGGCTCGAAAGGAACCACCAGTTCGCGCAGCCCTTCCTGTTCGAGCCGGGTTCGCAGCGCTGCACGCAGTTCGACGATCCGCCCGGCGAGCTTCGTGTGACGCGTGAGGTCGGCCGAAGAGCGCAAGCCAAGATCCAGAATGTCGCGCGACAGAAGAACCGCGTCGAGCACCCGGCGCACCGCTTCAAAGAGGTCGTGCGGGCCGGTAGCACCGGCGGAAGCATAGTCGATCCAGTCGCTGTGGACGTCGAAATCCGGATTGCCCGACCGGCGCGCCTCGTCCATGTTCCAGCGCTGCTGGTCTGCCGCGGTGCCGTCATAAGTCACCGATGTCAGCGGTGCATGCTTCAACCCGTAGAGCAAGTTATCGCGCAGGCTTGCTTGGAACAGGAAAACATCCGACGAGGCGTAGGACATGCGCCGGCCGGTCACGGCTTCGGGGAGTTCAAGCAGGTCATCGGCGCCCGAAGCGACCTTTCCACTCTCTGGCCAGTTCAGACGCGCGAAGGCTTCTGCTAGCGCCTCTGCTCCGCCTGTCGGGGTGCTGACCAGCGCTACCGTCTCAGCCGGCTTGACCTGCATGGAGACACGGTTGAGGAGCATTGCACCGCCATCGTCTGCCATGGACAGACCGACCGCCGACAGCGGGTTTGTCATCGGACCGGGATCGTCGATCGCCAGTGCCGCGATTCCCGGCGCAATGATATCCTCGACGGTGAACTGTTCAACGACCTGCTGATATTTGACCTGGACATCCTGCCGATCCTGATCCCAGTCGATCAGTTCCTTCATCGGTCCGGGCAGGTCCTTGTAGGCTCCGATCACCGCCACGAGCTGACCGACGTCCAGCCGGCCCCCTATGACCAGATACCCGCCGATCATGTAGAACAGAAAGGGCGTGAGCTGTGCGAGAAAATTGTTGAGGAACTTTACCATGAATTTCCATTGGTAAAGATCGAAGCGGATCTTGAAGATGAGCCCTAGCCTAGCAGCTATGTCGGCGCGCTCGTAGTTCGACGTGTCGTGGACGTGAACCGCGCCGATACCGTCGACGATTTCGCCAACCCGGCCGGAAAGCGCGCGCGCCGTCAACTGCCGTTGGCGCCCAAGCACGAGCAGCCGCCGCCGCATCCGCGGGATGAGTACGATCTGGATGATCACGATCACCATCGCTATCATTCCGAGCCAGACGTTCTGGACCATGATGAACAGCATGGCCGTTAGCGCCTGGCCGCCGAGCAGCACCGGCTGCAGGAAGGCATCGCCGATAAAGCCGCCCAGCGGCTCCACCTCATCCTTCACCATGGTCGCCACTTCGGCGGATTTCACCCGCTTGAAGTAAATCGGCGGAAACCGCAGCACACGATCGATCAGATCGAAGCGAATACGCCGCAGCATGCGTTCGCCGAGGCGGCCCTTGTAGGTGTTGATGTATAGTTTGAACAGGCCGTTGATGACGACCAGCAAGAGGAACACAAGGCTCAGGGCAAGCAGCGTCTCCTTGCGGTCCAGCTGAAAACCGGAGAAGAACTGGACCTCGCCAATGAACGGCAGGTTATAGTGCAATTTCATGAAGGGCAGGGTCGCGCCGGGTTGCTCGAACCCCTTCCCCTGGATCGGGCCGTTGACGATCAGCTTCGGCAGGTCGAAGGACATGAAATATGGGATCATCGAAAGCAGGACGATCATCAATATCCAGATCTGCTGCTTCCGGGTGTGCGTCCAGATATAGCGGGCTAGGCTGGGTTCCATATGCGGCTGTCAGTTTGGAGGAAGCAGGCGGTGAAAGCACCTGCTGGCAAACGATGTATCGGCAATGTCTTCGCGGATGGACGCCGCTGGTCCGGACAGACGCAACCGGCCCCCTTCGTGACCGTGCAACGGCGAAACGGCTGGTGGCATAGTCTTATCCGCAAGTCGAACAGCCTTGGGTGAGGCAATATTGCGTTGTGTAGCCCGAAATCCCAACATAGAAGACGAATATGATGGATGTCACGCAAGCACGCAATGCCGGCATTGACGGGCACGAACAAGCCTTGGACCTCGCCCGGGGAATTGCCGCCTATGTCGACCACCCTCTTGTCGCCGGGCTGGCGCGGGTCATCGCCAAGCATCCGACGGCCGATATCGCCAACGCCTTCAACCACAAGCAGGTCGCCTGCAAAATGTGGGCGCTCGACAAGCTGTTCGAAAACGACGGCGGCCGGTTCGGGCGCATATGGGTTCTGGGCGGATGGTACGGCGTATTGCCGGCAATGCTTTTCAACGACGCCCGTTTCGACATTGCGGCGATCGACAGCATCGACATCGATCCTGAAGTCGGGCCGGTCGCCCGGACCCTCAACCGGGAAGCCGGCGACCGCTTCCGGGCGCTGACGGAAGATATGTACGCACTCGACTATGCGGCCGGTCGGCCCGACCTGGTGGTCAATACGAGCTGCGAACACATAGCCGACCTGGGTGCCTGGCTTGCCCTGCTTCCGCGGGGCACGAAGGTGCTACTGCAATCGAACGATTACTTCAGCGAGCCGACGCACATCAACTGCGTGGCTTCGCTTGCAGCCTTCGAAGCAATGGTGGCGCTACGGGAGATCAGGTTCTCCGGCGAACTGCCGACAAAAAAATATACCCGCTTCATGCTGATTGGAACTGTTTGAAGCGCGTTGCGCGAATCCAACCGAGATATGACCTGCGCTAGGATTTCGAGGACCAGGTTCGATGCCGCTCGCGCAGGATTTGCGCCGAGCGACGGGCGCCTTCCAGATCGAGACGATGCGCGGCTGGCGTCGGTCCCGCAAGCGCCTGTTCGATCGCTTGCGCCAGACACTCAGGCGTCAGGTCCTTTTCCATCCGCACGGTTGCAAGACCGAGCTCTTCGAGCATCAGGGCTCGAACCGTCTGTTCCGTTTCCCCGCCGGCTGCAAAGGGAACGAGCAGCGAGCGACAGCGCGCGCGCAGGACATCGCAGACAGTGTTGTAACCCGCCTGCGAGACCGACAGGCGGGCGCCGGTCAGCAAGCTGGCGAAATCCTCGCGAAACCGAAAGATGGACAGGCCCGGCGTGGCATCGCGTGTAATCGCGTCAAACTCGTCCTTCGGCAGGTTTGGGCCGGTGATCAGACACCATTTCCAGGCGTTGTCGGCATTCCGCGCTGATGCGATGGTGGACCGGACAAGGCTCTTTCCGGCGGCCCCGCCGCCAACCGACACCACAACGTCGAAACGCTCGGAGGCCGCGGGCGCTGGTGGCGCGGCAACGAGCCCCGTGTACGCAACCTCGGCCCTGATCGCTCCCGCCAGTGGAAATGTCTTGTCTAGGGTTGCGAAAGCCGGATCGCCATGGACCATGACAAGGTCAAAATGCCTGTTAACGAGATCGACCGTTTCCTCGTTTCGGCCCGGCTTGACGCGCTCCTGAAGGATATCACGGACGGACGTTACCAGAAGCGGTCTGGGCGACGCCGCGTCGATGGCCTCGATCAGCGGCAAGAGTTCGAAACGCATCTGCCGGCGCCCAAATGGAAACGCCTCGACAATGACGATATCAGGCCTGCAATCCCGGAATGCCTGCAGCAGCATCTCTGAACGCCGTTTCTTGAAATCATCGTCGATGGGCTTGCCCTGCAGGTCGACAAGACCGGAAAATCCTTCATCACCGGAGGTGACAGATGGCAGGGTTACAGATATTGCCCCCAATCCCGGAAACCCCGCGACCGGCGCTCCGCCAGTGACGATGGTTACGTCAAACCCGTCATCGACCAGAGCCGCCGCGACGCGGCTGGAGCGCGCGAGATGGCCGATGCCGAGCAGGTGCTGGACATAGAAGAAAGCGCGCAGCCGCTTCATTCGGCGGCCCGCCACTCCCGTTCGAACAGCTCCTTGAGCTGTCCAATGCTTGCCATGTGATCGAAATTGCCGCGCACGCGCGCCTCCGCGGTGTCGCCGAGGCGGGCACGCAGCACGGGATCACGGATCAGTCGCTCCAGCGCCTGTGCCAGGGCAATTGGGTTTTCCGTCGGAACCAGTAGCCCGGTTTCATTCGGCGATAAAAGCTCCGGCACGCCGGAAATATCGGTCGACACGCAGGCAAGCCGCTGGCTGGCCGCCTCCACCAGAACATTCGGCAGACCATCGCGGTCACCATTTACGGTGATCCTGCAGGCCAGGGCGAAGATATCGGCGCGGCGGTAGTGCTCAAGCACCTCTTCCTGCGCGAGCGCGCCTTTCCAAGAGATGCGACCATCCAGTCCGAGTTTTTGCGCCAACGCCTTGAGCCGTTCCAATTCCTCGCCGCCGCCAATATGCTCGAAACGCCACGCTAAATCACCGGGCAAGAGAGCAAGGGCCTCCAGCAAGATGTCGTAACCTTTCTTTGCAACGGCGCGCCCGACACTCAGAACGATAACCGGTTCGTCCGGCGCCGAGCCGTCATGCTGTTTTCGTGCTTCGCCGAAAATGCCGAAGCGATCAAGGTCGAGCCCATGATAGCTCAAATGCACGGACGAGTTGACGTCGGCGAGTTTTTTCAGACGGTCGAAGCCGGTTTTCGTGCAAGTTACCGTCCAGCGTGCCGAGGAAAGCTTGCTGGCCAGATCCCAATCCGCCGAAGTCCAAATGTCCTTGGCATGGGCCGAGCAACTCCAGGGCAGACCAAGAAGCTGGCTGGCATAGCGCGTCACCGATGCCGGCGTGTGCGCGAAATGCGCATGCAGCCATACCGCGTCTTCGGGCCATTCGGCCGCTAGCACGAGCGCTTGCCCGAAACGGCGCGCGCGATTGCGCGTAAAGTCGCGCGGTATATCGACGGCCAGCGATCCCAGTGCACGCCAGAAGCCCGGCCGCAGCAAACAAGCAGAAAGCGAGCGAACCACGCGCAGCGGCTCTTCATGCAGATATTCCGGCAGATAATGGACGGGCGCTTTGATCTCGTCATGCACGGGGTGGCGTTTTGCGTCGGTCGGCCGCCTGAGCGCAACGAGTATCAGATCGAACCCCGCACGCTCCAGTCCGAGCAGTTCCTGCGCGATGAAGGTTTCCGACAGCCGCGGATAACCCTTCAGAACCACGACGATCTTGCGATGTTGCAACTCAGTTCATGCCTTCAATAACCGAAAGGTGAGGGCCAGCCTGCCGGTTGAGCAGTTCCGCGACGATTTCGGAAATATGAGGGAGCCCTTCCAGGGTCAGATGTGGATTACTCTGGGATGGACGAGGCCGATTCGGCAGCGCCACCAGTGCATCGGCAAACCGCTGGGAGTCCTTGGCTTCCTCCGGCAAAAGCATTTCGATGAGGCCCAGTTCGGCCGCGCGCCGCGCGCGGATCAGTTGTTCCTGGCGGGGTTCGATGCGCGGCACGATGAGCGCCGGCTTGTCGAAAGATAGTATCTCGCAATAAGTATTGTAACCGCCCATCGCCACTACCGCCTTGGCGCCGGCAATCAGGTCTTCCATGCGGTTGTCGAACTCGATAATCTTGATGTAGGGGATCGTGGCCCCCTTCTTCAGCAACTTGTTGCGCTTGCGAGCCGGCATGTAAGGCCCAAGCACGATCAGCGCCTTGTGCTGCAATTTCGGATCCTGCTGATAAGCGTCGATGACGTCGTGAATCAATTCGGCCCCGTCGCCGCCGCCACCGGTGGTAACCAGGATATAGTCGCCCTCTGGCCGGTGGCCGGGCAACTGGTTCCGCTGCAAGCTCCGTTGCAGGAAACCGACGAATCTCATTTTTGCCCTGACAGCCGGCGGCACATCCAAGCCGGTCAATGGGTCGTAGAAATCCGGCGGGCCATAGGCCCAGACCTTGTCGTAGAACAGGCCTATCTTGCGCATCACATCCCTGCGCGCCCACTCTGCTTCGAGCAGATGCGGTGCATCCATCACCTCGCGCAGGCCAAGCACCAGCGTGGTGCCCCGCGTCTTGAGGTAGGACAGCGTGTCCTCAATCTCACCGCGCAGGCCGAGCGGTTCCTTGTCGACGATGAAGATATCCGGCCGGAAGGTCTCGGCTGTGTGGCGGATGATCGACTGACGCATCCTTAGCGTCTCATGCAGATCGATGTCCTTTTCCAACGAGGTGTATTCGCCGTTGCGCAACTTGATGACGCTGGGGATCTTCACGAAGTCGACACGGGCGCGGTAGTCGAAGGCGCCGGCGATAGTCGCACCCGAAATGATAAGCACCTGAAGCCCGCGGAAATCCTCGACCAGCGAATGCGCAATAGTCCGGCAGCGCTGCAAGTGGCCGAGCCCGAACGTGTCGTGGCTGTACATGAGAATTCGAGCGTTTTCTGCGTGCTGGGTCATTCTTGAACGTCTCTTAAAATTCTCGCCTTGAGACCGTGAGCCCCCCGGCTTCGAAACCATCCCGGGTGTGAAACACATGGCCGCAATTTCAATTTATATCGCTTCTATGGAATGCCGTTCAGATATGCTTTCTGATCGCCAGTCCGGAACTAGGTGGGTTGGCGAATATCGCCGCGAGGAGTGAGCAGAGACTTCCTGTTGTATTGTGGGATGGATCGAGGAGGAAAACGATGTCAAAAAAATCGGCAGAAGTCATCCCTCTTGATTCCAATCCGGACTGCTAAAAACGATTTCCCCTATCTTGCCCATATAGCCAATTGCTTGATCGGTATACGAAAGGACAAGGTCGCTGGGCGTCGCACGGCGCATTGTTGTAGAGCTCATTCGTGCGCCATTGCACTCGCCTTAGACCAAAGGTGCTGCCCATTATTCTCTTGACGGGCGGTCTGATTGTGATTCACCGACCAGAAATTGAGCCATCTGTCGCCAAGCTAGCCGGAATTTTAGCAATAATCGAGTGGATGCCAGCGCGGTCGCGCCACACCGCCCGCAGCAGGGTGTGTGCGACACCGGTTGCTTGTCGATCGTTATGACCCATGCCAATGCCTTATTGGAGCGGTGACGGTACTTTTTTTAAACGGCTTGGGCAGGCGGTCGAACGTCTTGAGGTACAAAAATCGCCCAATTGGTCCCCGATAGTTGGTGAACCCTCGAAAAATTCTTGCGGCGATTTCCCTTTAGAACCAAGGTGTAATTTTTGACGGCTCTGGTGTCGGTCTCTTATGGGGCAATAGAACATTCTAGTGTAATTTCAATTAGTTATAGGCTGTTTGAACAATCGAGTGGGAGTAGGGGTTAGCGTAGTCTGGAGTGCTCCGGCGTAGTTTCTCGCAAAAAACGACGCGCTTTAAGTCTTTGTTTTCGTGCATGTCGTTGTCCCAAACCGGAACTTTTGGGCGACATGCATTAGCCTACCGTCAGCGCATGCCCGCATTTGCGAGATTGGCCGCCGGTGTGTCTTGAGATCGCCTCATCGGCTGACCGCAATCAGAATTCTAGGCGATGCCGCCCAAAAGTTCCTCCGCCCTGGAAACAGCGGCCGCCTGATGTGGCTGCAAGGGTTGGCCGGCATAGCTTTCGAAGACCGGCAGGAACGGGTCGTCGATATGCGTCCTGATGCCGGACAACTGCTCCATCACCGCCAGGCCACAGTAGGGAACGTAGGAGGCGGAATAGCCGCCTTCGTGCGACATCATCAGGCGCCCGCCGCAGAGGTCGTCCGCCGCCTGCATCAGCATCCGCGTCATGTCGCGGTAGCTGCCGCTATGCAGCATCATGCGCCCCAGCGGATCGGCCGCCGAGGCGTCGAAGCCCGACGGCACGACGATAAGATCAGGCTTGTAGCGATTGAGCGCCGGCAGCACGACGCGTTCGAAGACGGACATGTAAACGCCGTGGCCGCAGCCGGCTGGCAGCGGTACATTGATGTTGTAGCCTTCGCCCTTGCCCTCGCCGCGTTCCTTGTGAAGACCGCTGTCATGTGGATAAAGCCCGTCCTGATGGATCGAAATGGTCAGTACCGACGGGTCCGAATAGAAGGCCGACTGGGTGCCGTTGCCGTGATGAACATCCCAGTCGACGCAGGCGACCCGCTCGAAGCCATGTTTGGCCCGGTTCTTCAGGATAGCGACCGGAACGTTGCCGAACAGGCAAAAGCCCATGCCTTGCCCGCGCTCGGCATGATGGCCGGGCGGTCGTACCAGCGCATAGCCATTGTCGACATCGCCGCTCAACACCGCATCCATCACCGCTGCCGTGCCGCCGGCGGCCAGACAGGCGATCTCGTAGCTGCCATGGCCGAAGGGGGTGAGATAGCTCGCATCGCCGCCGCGCCCATCACTAAGCAGCTTGATGCGGCTGATGTAGTCGCGGTCGTGAAACAGGGCGAGGTCATCCTCGCTCACCGCGATGGAGGCGATCTTGGACAGTTTCTCGGTCAGGCCCGAAACCTCCATCAGATTGCGGAATCGGCGTTTCGTGTCGGCATTCTCCGCATGCTCGCCCGGCTCGATGGTCAGGCTCGGCTGAAAGAACTGCGCGGCATTGCCGGTCTCGTGCCAGAGATAGAGTTCGTGGAAATTCCAGCCTGTCGTCATGTTTTGCTCCTAGCCCGCCAGGATTATTGACGCGGCTCGTTCGGCGATCATGATCGTCGGCGCGTTGGTGTTGCCCGACACCATTCTCGGAAAGACCGAGGCGTCGGCGATGCAAAGCCCGTCCAGCCCATGAACCTTCATCGACGTCGGATCGACGACGGCCATCGCATCTGAGCCCATGCGGCAGGTGCTGGTCGGGTGATAGAGCGTCGTGCAGTGGCCGCGTATATAGTCGGCGATCTCGGCGTCGCTCTCGCATTCGGCGCTCGGCGTGATTTCGCCGGCGAGCATTTCGGCAAGCGGCGACTGCGCCGCGATGCGCCGGCTGATGCGGATGCCTTCGACCAGCGTGGCGATGTCCGAGCCATCCTCGTCGCTGATGAAGTAACGTGGGTCGATCGCCGGATATTCGATCGGATTGGCCGAGCGCAGGCGAATCTCGCCGCGGCTGTCTGGCCGCTGCAGCGTGGTGTGCAGCGTGATGCCGGGTCTGGACGAAAGGAACCGAACATAGTCTCGATGCGGGCTGATGGCGCCGTAAAGCTGCAGGTCCGGCTCGATATCGGGCCGGCTCTTGACGAAGCCGCCCGCCGCAACCCAGGGTGAGGAACGCGGGCCGCTGCGCGATGTCTGCCATTCGGCGAAGTCGCGCTGCAGCGTCTCGTCGGTCCAGGCGCCGACGCCGATCTTGTCCTTGGTATAGAAGGTGATCGGAATGTTGATGTGGTCCTGCAGATCCTTGCCCACGCCCGGCAGGTCGTGCACGGGAGCAACGCCGACCTGGGCGAGTTCGTCGGCCGGCCCGATGCCCGAAAGCAGCATCAGCTGGCAACTGCCGATCGAGCCCGAGGACAGCACCACCTCGCTGTCGGCGAAAGCGGTCTCAGGTTCGCCATTGACGAGATAGCGGATGCCCTTGACCCGGCCCTTCTCGACGATCAGGCCCGTCGCCAGCACACCGGTTTTCACGGTCAGGTTAGGTCGTTCCCGCGCCGGGCGCAGATAGGCCTTGCCGGTGCCCCAGCGTTCGCCATTCTTGATGGTGAACTGGAACAGGCCGACGCCTTCCTGCTCGACGCCGTTGAAATCGCGGTTCTGCTTGTAGCCTGCGGCCTTGCAGGCCTCGATCCAGGCAAGCTCGTTGGGATCGACATGTCCGACATTGCCGATATGCAGCGGCCCGTCGGCGCCGTGCAGCGGGTCGTTGCCGAGTTCGGCATTGCTTTCACTGGCCTTGAACACCGGCAGCACGTCAGCCCACGCCCAGCCGGGGCAGCCCATCGCCGCCCAGCCATCATAGTCGGACGGCAGCCCGCGAATATAGATCATGGCGTTCAGCGCGCCGGAGCCGCCGATCATCTTGCCGCGCGGCCAGAACACCCGCCTGCCGCGGCAGCCGGCCTGCGGCTCGGTGTAGTAGCCCCAGTCGACTTCCGTGTTGAACATGGTCGGCCAGTCCGACGGCACGTCCGAGGCGAGCGGCGCCTCGCGCCCGGCCTCCAGCAGCAGCACCTTGCGGGCAGGATCGGCGCTGAGCCGGTTTGCCAGCACGCAGCCGGCCGAGCCGGCGCCCACTATGATCGTATCGAACATCGTCAGTCTCTCACTTTCCGGCCGGGGTCGGGCTTTGCACAATGGTGCTTGCTGCTGGCTTGCTGTCGGGGCTGGCGCGACGGCGCCCGAGCCAGTCGATGACATCGCCAAAACGGCCGACCAGGCCCTTGGGCATCAACACCACCGACAGGGCGATGATCAGGCCGAGCCCGAGCGTGCGGAACTCGCCGCTCTCGCGCATTAATTCGTCAGCCAGCACCAGCACCACCGTCCCGACCAGCGGTCCCCAGAACGTGCCGACGCCGCCGACCACGACGATGGCAATGATGAACATAAGTTGCGACATCGACAGCACACCGGGGCCGATCGCCTGGAAATGCGCGGCATAGAAACCGCCGGCCAGCCCGGTGAAGAAGGCGGAGATGCCGAACACCAGAAGCTGCGCCTGGAAGCGGTTGACGCCGCGGGCCACCGCATAGCCCGGATTGTCCTTCAGCGCCCGGAAGGCAAGGCCGATCGGGCTTTTGACGATCGCGTAGGTGAAGACCATGGTGAGAGCGAACAGCACCGCGATGATGGCGTAATTGCCGACCAGCCACTGCGCTCGGAGCAAGGCCCTGGTGCCGAGGTCGCCGAAGCGGGCAAAGCCGACGGCGCCGCCGGTGAACTGGCGGCAGACGGAGCCCACCATGACGAAACATTCGGTGTCGGTGACGATCAGCAGATACATTGTCTGGGCGATCGCCAGCGTCAGCAGCGCCACATAGACGCCGGTCAGGCGAAGGCAGGCGAGGCCGACGACCAGCGAGAACAGCACGGCACCCAGCGCGCCAGGCACAAGTGCTGCCCAGACGTTCCAGCCGAAATAGAAGCAGAGCATCGCCGTCGCATAGCCGCCGAAGGCAAAGATCGCCATTTGCGCCAGCGAGAAGATGCCCGAGAAGCCGAACAGGAGGTTCCACTGCGAGGCGATCGTCGCATAGAACAGCGCCAGCACGATCTGGCCAAGGATGTAGCGGCTGTCGACCAGGAACGGCAGCGCGATCGCAGCCGCGATCAGCATCAGGCTGATGGCAAGATCAGTCCTGGCCGAGCGGGACATGGAGGAACGGGACATGGGACGTGTCTCTGTCATGATGCCCTCACATGCGCCGGATTTCGGCGTGGCCGAAAAGGCCGGACGGCCGCCAGATCAGCACGCCAATGACGACGAACAGCAGCGATGGAAAGCCCCACCTGGCGCCCAAGGCGTACTGGACGAAGGATTCGAGCAACGCCAGCCCAAGTGCTGCTGCGATGGCGCCCGGCAGATTGCCGAGACCGGCGACCACGCACATGATGAAGGCCTTCAGCATCGGGTCGTTGCCGAGTGGCGGCGACAATTGCGTCATCGACGAGACCATGACGCCGCAGATGCCGGCGAGCGCGCCCGACAGCATCAGCACCTGCAGGTAGACGCGGTTGACGGCGACGCCCATGAGTTGCGCCGCGTCGCGGTTCTGCGCCGTCGCCCGGATCGCACGGCCCATCCGCGTGCGGCCGAGCGCCGCCGAGACGACCACCATCATCACGACCACCACAGCGATGATCAGAAGGTTCTGCCAGGGCAGCGTCAGCGGCCCCAGGCGTAAGGCACCGGCGATCGAGACCGGCTGCTTCAGCGGCTGCCCGCCATAGGTCAGGAGGATGGCATTCTCGAGGGCGATGCCGATGCCGACCGTGGCGATCATGACGTTGGCTTCGAATGTCGATTTGTCGTTCTGCAGGAGATTGCGAACGATCGCGAAATAGAGGATGGCGCCGGCCAAAGCACCCGCGACGATGGCACCGGCGAAACCGATTGCGACCGGCAGGCCGAGCGAGGTGATCACCGTGAAGGCGACGTAGCCGCCAAGCGTCAGCATCGCCGCGTGGGCCATGTTGAGCATGCCCATCGAACCCCAGACCAGCGACAGCCCGACCGTCGCCAGCGCATAGAGCGCGCCCGAGGTGAAGCCGGCGACGAGAATGGCCATGAGAATGTCGGTCATGGCGTCAGCCTCCGAGATAGGTTGCGAGGAGTTCGTCGCGCGCCATCAGTTCGGCGGGCTTGCCTGACCAGACGATGGCGCCGTCGTCGAGCAGATGCAGGCGGTCGGCGAGGTCCTCGACCCGGGCCGGGTTCTCCTCCACCAGCAGGATCGTGCGCCCAGCCTTGCTCAGTTGCGAAATGACGTCGTAGACCTGATCGATGATCAGTGGCGCGAGGCCAAGCGACGGCTCGTCGATCAAAAGGATGCGCCCGCCCATCATCAGGCCGCGGCCTATGCCGACCATGCGCCGTTCGCCGCCCGACAGGCTCGAGGCGATTTGGTTGCGACGGTCGGCAAGCTTCGGCAGAAGCGCGTAGACCTCGTCCAGCCGACGCGCGATCTCGGCCTTGTCCGGCGCGAGATAGCCGCCCATTAAAAGGTTTTCGAGCACGCTCATCTGCGCGAACAGCATATCGCCCTGCGGCACGTGGGCGACGCCCAGCATCGCCGTCTCATGCGGCTTGCCGGACAGGCGCCGGCCGTCGATGCTGATCTGACCGCCGCGCAGCGGCACCAGGCCGGAAATGGTCTTGAGCAATGTCGACTTGCCATGGCCGTTCGGGCCGACGACGGTGACGAATTCACCGGCATGAACGGTCAGCGAAATGCCCTTGAGCACGTCGAGTCCGTCATAGCCGCAGACGATGCCGTCGAGTTGCAGGACAGGTGGTTTTGCGGCTGCGCCCGTCATGGCGTTCCCCCCACCGCCTGATTCGTCGCGGCAGCTTGCTCATCGAAGAATTTCTTCAGCCGTTTCTGCGTGCCCTGGCCGAGATAGGTTTCGACAACGGTCTGGTCCTCGGCGACCTTGTCCGGCCGGCCTTCGAATATCACCTTGCCATGGTGCATGATGATCACGCGGCTGGAGAGCGCCAGGAGAAAGCGCATGACGTGCTCGATCAGGACGATGGTCAGTCCCTGGTCGCGCAGTTTCAGCACCATCGCCATGATCTGGTCGATCTCGGCGACGTTGAGCCCGCCCACCGGCTCGTCGAGGAAGAGCATTTTCGGCCGGGTGGCGATGGCGCCGGCAATCATCAGCAGCTTGCGGTCGAGCACCGGCAGCCGCGCCACGGTCTCGTCGGCCTTGGCCGCAAGCCCGACGAAGTCCAGCGCTTCGATCGTTGCCTGCCGGACATCCTCGCCGAGGCGGAAGCCGGCCAGCCTTCGCCGCTGCCGGCCGAAATACGCGGCGATCTCGATGTTTTCGCGAACGGTCAAGCTGTCGAAGGCGGCATTGAGCTGGAAGGTGCGGGCGATGCCGAGTTGGCAGATGCGGTCGGCCGGAAGCGCCGAAATGTCGGTGTCGCCGAAATGCACCCGGCCGCCACTGGCCGGCGTGATCCCGGTCACCACGTCGAAGAAAGTTGTCTTGCCGGCGCCGTTTGGCCCACCAATGCCAACGATCTCGCCCGCATTGACCACCATCGACACGCCGTCGACGGCGGCCAGCGAGCCGAACCGTTTGACCACACTGTCACAAACCAGCATCGGACCGGCGGCCTCAGTCATATTTCTCACCCAATGGAGCCGGTCGGGCAAACGGCCCGGCCGGTGTCGTTGGTTTCATTTCCGCGTCCGGTCACTTGATCCATGGCGGCAGGATGAAGCTGTCCGTGGCATAGAGCACCGGCGCGATCAGCTTCGGATCGGTTTTGTAATCCTGATGCTGCAGGAACTGGTGCGGCATGCCAAGCGACGGATCGGCCACCTGCGTAGGATAGCAGAAGGCCGATTGGCCGGCCGGATCGGCCCGGTAGGTGCCGTTGACCCCGCGATAGACCAGGCGCTTCATCGCATTGGCCACCTTGGTGGTCTGCGCCTTGTCCATCGGTTCGCCTGGACCACCGGCGATTGCCGCGGCAAGCGCCCACATCCACAGGCCGTCATAGGTCTGCGATCCCGTGATGTAGGCCGAGTTCGGACCGAATTTGGCCCGGTAGCTCTCGCGGAACGGCTTGGAGAAATCGTCCGGCAGGCAGCCGATCACCGTCGAATAGACGACGCCGTTGACCGCCTCGCCGCCGATCTCGCGGAAAGCCGGCAGCGATGGTCCGTACTGCATGTAGATCAGGCTGTTGATCGGCTCGGCGAGGAACTGGACCATGAACTGCGCCAGGTCCTGCGGCAGGAAGTGCGTGACCAGGATCGCCGCCGGCGGGTCCTGGCGGAGTTTCGCCAGCGTCGGTCCCCATTGGTTGGTCGGGAACGGAACGGTCTCGAACAGACTAACCTCGAAGCCGTATCCGGCGGCCTTGTCGCGGATCGCGTTGGCGATGACGATCGAATATTCGTTGGCAGACGGGATGATGGCGATCTTCTTGTTGGGCGCCTTCCATTTGCCGTCCGCGGCAAGCGTCTTGAGGAAGTTCAGGCAGCCCGGTCCATACCAGAACTCCGGCGGATCGCCCTGGAAGGAGCTGTAATAGCGGGCAGGGTCGGTCTTGAACTTCTCATTGTGCGAAATCAGCGTGTTGTAGTGCATCATGATGACGTCGTTGTCGGCGGCGACGTCCATCTCGATCATGTTGGTGCCGAGATTGTAGCCATTGATGATGACCGGCGCCTCGAAGCGGTCGATCAGGCGCTGCATCGACTGGCTGACGAGGTCGGCGCCCATTTCCTTGGTGTCTTCGATGTGGATCTCGACAGGCCGGCCGAGAATGCCGCCCGCCGCATTGATCTCCTCGGCGGCAAGTTCGAGACCGTTCTTGAACTCGATGCCGTCGGCGGCGGCGATGCCGGACATCGGCAGGGCCGAGCCGACCGGAATGGGCTTGGTGTCCTGGGCGATCGCCGCAGTGTTCATATCGGCAAGAAGCGCGGCACCGGCCGCACCCGCGCCGACCACGCCCTGCAGCATTGCACGTCTGTTCATCATGGCAAAGTTCCCCTTTTTGGCGTTGGTTAGAGTCTTTTCTTCATGCGAAATCTTTCACACCAGATCTTTCTGGCGAAACGCGTGGGTCATGGGCACGAAAGCGGCTTCCAGGTCGGCTGCCGCCGAAAGCACGCGGGCATCGTCGCCGCGCGCGCCGATGATCTGGAAGCCGACGGGCAGGCCCACCTCGGTCATGCCGCAAGGGATGACGCAGGCGGGTTGCTGGCTGAGATTGATCGGGTAGCTGAACGCCGCCCATTCGATCCATCGCGAGAGGCCGCTGCCCAGAGGCACTTCAAGGCCAACGTCGAAGGCTGGAATCGACGTCCCCGGCGAAACGATGAAATCATAGTCGTCTAGCAGCCGGTCCATGGCGGCGCCGAATTCGGCGCGCTCCAACTGTGCGGCGACGAGCGTATGGACGTCGAACGCCGCCCCAGCCTGCGCGACCTCCAGGAAGCCCGGATCGATGCCCGCCCGTTCGCTCGGCGGAACCAGCGCCAGCCGCGCCGCGGCGCCGGTGAACCAGTGATGCTGGAACAGGTCGAGGAGATCGCCACCGGGAAGATCAATCGGCTCGACCGTCGCGCCGAAGGCGTCGAAACACGTCAAGGCGTGGGAGACGACGGCGGCGATCCCGGAATCCAGCGCTCCTGAAGGCGGCTTCGACCAGTAGCCGATCCGAGCGCCCCGCAAAACTTCTTCGATCCGGCCAAGCGGCGCCAGCGTTCCCACGCCTTGCTGCCAGTCGCTGATATCGCGGCCGGACATGGCGCCGGCCATGACGGAAAGATCGAGTGCTGTCCGCGCCATCGGTCCGATATGGGCGACGGTTCCGAACGCGCTGGACGGATAGGCGGGCACGCGGCCGAAGGTCGGCTTCAACCCGGCGATGCCGGTGAACGAGGCCGGAATGCGGATCGAGCCGCCGCCATCGGTACCGAGATGGAAGACGCCGGCGCCGGTGGCGGCGGCCACCGCCGCTCCGCCGGAGGAACCGCCGGGGGTCTTTTGCGCATTCCAGGGATTGCGCGTGATGCCGCAGAGGCCGCTGTCGGTAATCGCCTTCCAGCCGAATTCGGGCGTCGTCGTCTGTCCGATGAAGACGGCGCCGGCTCTGCGCAGCAGGGCAACGGCGGGGGCATCCTTGTCATAGGCGGCGGAAGTCGTCGTCCTGCTGCCGTAACGCACGCTCCAGCCCTCGACCCAGACGATGTCCTTCAGCGTCGTCGGTATGCCGTCGGCCGCCGACAGCGGCTGGCCTGCCCGCCAGCGTTTCTCGGAAGCACCTGCGGCCTCGATCGCACCCTTGCGGTCGATCATGGTGAAGGCGTTGAAAAGCGGATTGATCGCTTCGGCGCGATCCAGCGCCGCCAGCGTCACCTCGACGGGCGACAGCGATCCAGCGCGGTAGGCGGCGCTAAGCTCCGCAGCAGCCAGGCGGCACAGATCATCGGCGTCGGCAATGGGAGACAGCCCATTCGGCATGCAGTTCGAACCCCTCACTTCATGGCCGCTCTTCCGGCAGCCTTGTCAGCCCAGGCAATCTGGCGGGTTTTTTCATCACCATAAAATGTATTGTTGTGGGGAATATTCGCTATTTAATGTAACAAAGAGCCATGAATCTGACCATTCGGCAGTTGCGCTATGTCTGCGAAGTCGCCCGCCTTGGCAGCGTGCTGGCGGCCTCCAGATCGCTCTACATCTCGCAATCCTCCATCCTCGCGGCGATCACTCTGGCCGAGGCCGGGATGGGGGCGCGCATTTTCGACAGGCGGCCGGCGCGCGGCGTCTCCATCACGCCGGCCGGCCAACGCTTCGTCTCCGCCGCCCGCATCATGCTGGCGGCGGAGACGGAGTTCAACCGGTCGATCGGAGACCTCAACGGGCGCGTGCCGAAGGTCCTGCGCATCGGCTGCTTCGAGCCGTTCGGCGCGCTGTTCATGCCGGAGATGCTGCGCAGCTACCTCGACAGCGTCGGCGATGTCGAGATCGACCTTGTCGAGGCAGACCAGGTCCAATTGCAGGAACGGCTTGTCGCCGGCCAGATCGATCTGGCCATTCTCTACGACATCGGTCCAATCGGTATCGACAGCGTCACCCGCATCTGCAAGGTACCGGCGCATGCCGTGCTCAATGCGGACGATCCCCTTGCCGCGCGCGACGGCATCTGGCTGGCGGAACTGGCGGCACGGCCGCTGGTGCTGCTCGACCTGCCGCACACGGCGACCTATCTCCTGACCCTGTTCGACGTGCTGGCGAAACGGCCGGAGGTGCGCTTTCGCACGCGCTCCTACGAAACGGTGCGCTCGGCCGTTGCATCCGGCTTCGGCATGGCCGTCCTAAACATGCGGCCGATCGGTCGCGCCACCGCCGATGGCGAGGAAATCGTTCGAAGACCAATCCTCGATGAACTGCCGCCACCGACGCTGATCGTCGCCGACATGTACGGTTCGGCAAAGCCACTCTTCGTGCGTGTCTTCATCGACATGTTCCATCGCTTTTTCAGCGCGGTGGGCCCTTCGGGCTTTTCGGTGACGACGCCGGAGCGCGAACCTTTTCTACTGGTCGCCAGGGACGATGGCTGAGCCGCCCCCCTGGCGTTGCGGACATTTACAGGACCGGCGTTGCAACCGCGCCGGAGGCGCGGGTTCCTGATCGAGATGTTCGAGATCGACGGGCGGCTCGGCGACAACTCTTCGGTGCGCGCCCTTCACCAACACCAATGCTCGGTCGCCTGCTCGCAGGTTGGAGCGGAGACGGTACTTTTCGAGACGGCTTGGGCACGCCGTCGAACGCCGCAAAGTGCAAGAAATCGCTCGATTGGTCCCGATAGTTGGTGAACCTTAAAACAGGTGGCTGTCTGCTGAGACGTACAAAGGATCGCCGGTATCGAAGCCTACCGGCGCGACAAATGACGAAACCGGCGCACAGATTGCATGAGCACTGGCCATTGCCGTTAAACTGAAGTTTTGGCGCAACCACTCGGTTGCGGGCGCGTTTGTGAGCAAGGGCATCGATTGGAGGGATAGATTCGTCAACAGTTCCAAGCACAAGCGCCCGGATTACGAAACTCGCTGCGGTGCGCTGGCTCGCGCTGTGGTTATGCTTGGGAACCTGTTCCAGCTGCTCGGGAGCCCAGTCGGCGCTTGATCCGGCCGGAGAGGAAGCGCGCCAGATCGCTGACCTTTTCTGGCTCATGGCCATTGCTGGCGGTCTTATCTGGCTGACGGTCATCGGTCTTCTGGTCCACGCGATACGTCATGAGCGCACTCCCATAGACGAGCATATTGCAAGTCGGCTGATTTTCTGGGGCGGGGCAGCCATTCCTTCGCTACTCCTCTTTCTCTTGCTAGGCTATGCGCTTTGGTTGATGCCTGGACTGAGACCTTTCGCACGAGCCGTCGAAGCCGATGGTCTCAGGATCGAAGTGACCGGTGAGCAATTCTGGTGGCGGGTCGCCTACCACCCGGCTGACGGCGGAGTTCCTATTCTTTCCGCCAACGAGATCAGGCTGCCGGTTGGCGAGCGCGTCGAGTTCTTGCTGAAAAGCACCGACGTCATCCATTCCTTCTGGATTCCCGCGCTCGGTGGCAAGATGGACATGATCCCGGGTCGCGTGAATCGGCTCTCGTTGCTGGCGACCAAACCTGGCACCTACCGCGGCCCTTGCGCAGAATATTGCGGGACCTCGCACGCGCTGATGACCTTCACGGCCGTCGCCATGCAGCCCGCTGCCTTCCGGGAATGGCTGGCTGTGCGGGCGAACCCTTCGCCCGGCGCATCCTTGCCCGGACGCGACATATTCCTTCGCAACGGCTGCGGCGCGTGCCACCGCGTTGCGGGCACACAAGCTGAGGGTGGTGTCGGCCCGGATCTCTCGCATATGGGTTCGCGGGTAACGATTGGTGCCGGCGTATTGCCCACCGACGATGAGGCCGTTCGTAGCTTCATCGCCCATCCGCATTTGATCAAGCCGGGTTCGAAGATGCCCGATTTCAACATGCTGCCCCAACAGGACATCGCCGAAATCGCCGCCTGGCTGAAGGGGCTCGAATGACAACCCTCAAAGCCCGCATCAAACGAAACGCCTTACCCTCCGCAGAGAAGATCGAGGAAGAACAGCTGCGCCTCGTCTGGAAGACGCCGATCGGCTGGCGTTACTGGACTTCGGTCAACAATACGCAGGTTGGCCTCTGGTACGGGGGTGCGGCCTTTGCCTTCATGCTGTTTGGCGGCGTTCTGGCGCTTCTTGTGCGCACGCAACTCGCGGTTCCGGGAAACAATTTCCTCTCTGCCGACTTCTATAACCAGGCCTTTACGCTGCATGGCACCGTGATGATGTTCCTGTTTGCCGTGCCTATCTTCGAGGCCGTCGCGATCTTTCTGCTGCCGCCAATGCTCGGTGCGCGTGAACTGCCATTTCCCCGTCTCGGCGCCTTCGGCTTCTGGAGCTTTCTGATCGGGGGTGTCTTCGTTTGCGGTTCGATCTTCTTCGACGCCGCTCCCTCTTCAGGCTGGTTCATGTATCCGCCTCTTGCCACTGACAAGGCATATTCCGGCATTGGTGCCGACATCTGGCTGCTGGGCCTCTCCTTTATCGAAGTCGCCTCCATTGCTGCGGCGGTCGAACTGATCGTCGGCATCATGAAGTGCCGTGCGCCGGGCATGCGCATCAACCTAATGCCACTGTTCGCCTGGTACCTGCTGATCGTCGCGGGCATGATACTATTCGCTTTTCCGCCGCTGATCGCCGGCGACATCCTGTTTGAGATGCAGCGCATGTTCGACTGGCCGTTCTTCGACCCGACGCGGGGCGGCGACCCACTGCTGTGGCAACACCTGTTCTGGATCTTCGGGCACCCCGAGGTCTACATCATCTTCTTGCCCGCCATCGCGCTGATGGCGATGATCGTGCCAACCTTTTCGCAACGTCCGATCGTCGGCTATTCCTGGATCGTGCTTGCCGCTGTCGGCACCGGCTTCCTATCGTTCGGCCTCTGGGTCCATCACATGTTCGCGACCGGCCTGCCGCAGATCTCGCTGGCATTCTTCTCGGCCGCCTCGGAAGCGGTCGCGATTCCAACCGGCGTGCAGATCTTCGTCTTCATCGCCACCATGCTGGCCGGACGTGTCATCTTCTCGGTGCCGATGCTGTTCGGCGCCGGCGGGCTCGCTATCTTCGTCATCGGCGGGCTGACCGGCGTGATGGTCGCGCTCGTTCCGTTCGACTGGCAGGCGCACGATACCTATTTTATCGTCGCACATCTGCATTACGTGCTGATCGGTGGAATGCTGTTCCCGCTGGTCGCCGGCGTTTACTATTATTACCCGCTGATCAATGCGCGGATGCTCTCGCCCCGTCTCGGGCGCACCGCCTTCTGGCTGATGTTTGCCGGCTTCAACGTCGCGTTCTTTCCGATGCATCTCAGCGGCCTGCGCGGGATGCCGCGCCGCGTCTTCACCTACCCCGAGGGGATCGGTTGGGACTGGCTGAATCTCATCTCCACGATCGGCGCCTATGTTTTCGCGGCAGGGGTGCTGGTGGTTGTCTTCGATGTTGTACGGCCGAAGCATCGCGAACCCCGCAGCGAGCAGAATCCGTGGAAGGCGGGCACGCTCGAATGGCTGAACGAGCCCGAGGAGAACTGGGGCGTTCGATCCATTCCGATCATCGAGAGCCGGTATCCGCTTTGGGACCAGGCGGATCTGATGCAAAAGGTCAATGAGGGCGCCTATTATCTTCGCAGTGCCAAGGAGAATCGCCGCGAGACGCTCATCACCTCGGTGCTCGACGCCCATCCGCTACAGTGCCAGCGCGTGGCGACATCAACCACGATCACAATAATCTCGGCCGCATTGCTCGGCGGGGTCTTCGTCGCGCTCACCTTCGAACTCTGGATCCTCGCCCTATTGTCGGGCATCGGCACGCTCTCTGCCGTTCTGTGGTGGCTCTGGACCGGCACCGGCGAAACCCCGGAAAAGAAGACCAAGGATGTCGGCCTTGGATTGCGCTTGCCGCTCTATGCCTCCGGTCCGGATTCTGTTGGCTGGTGGGCGATGTTCATTACAATGGTTGGCGACGGAACTGCCTTCGCCAGCCTCATCTTCGGCTATTTTTTCTACTGGACCATCCATCCCGACTTCACTCTGGGGCAGCCGGGTCCCGGTATGCGGTGGCCGATGATCGCGCTGTCTCTCTTCGTCGCCGCATGGGTCGCGATGCTTGGTGCGCGCCGACTGAACGCAAGCGGGTGGATCGACGGCGCACGCGTTGCGCTTGTTGCTGCGTTTCTGCTGACGCTTGCTGCCTCTGCAGCCGGTTTTGCCGGACCCTGGCAGCATGACATGCAGCCGACCGCGCATGTCTATCCGGCGATCGTCTGGATTCTCGTCATCTGGGCGCTTGCTCATGCCGCGGTCGGATCCGTCATGCAGCTCTATTGCCTTGCGCGCAGCCTCGCCGGTCGCCTGACGCGGGAGCACGACATGGAACTGCACAACGTCGCGCTCTACTGGCATTTTATGGCGATCACCGCTGTCATCACCTTCGCCGTCATCGGTCTTTTCCCGGAAGCGATGTGAGACGGTGATGCGCATCATTCCCAAAGAGGTCGAAACGCTCTGGACGCTCTTCACCGCGCCCGTGATCTGGGCCGGACATTTCCTCGCCTGTTACGCACTGGCCGCAATCTGGTGTGCCAAGCGCGGTGACCTCGGTTTCGTTGTCGTCCAGGCTGGCATAGTGGCTATGACGCTGGCGGCACTCGCGATGATCGTCTTGTCCGGGTGGCTCGCCTGGAGGCAGTGGGGCTTCGGCACGAACGACCCGCCGCACGACGATCCCACAGCGACGGACCGCAACCTCTTCCAGGGGTTTGCCACGCTACTGCTTTGCGGCCTGAGCTTCGTCGCCGTGCTTTACGTGGCGCTGCCGCTGCTCTTCATCGACGGATGCTCCTCATGAGGACGGCAAGCCTGTTGCTGGGCTTCGTCACCCTCGCGCTGGTCTGGGTGGGACCGCTGCTCGATGCGTGGCGTGGCTCGTTCGCGGCCCACATGCTTGCCCACATGGGCGTCGTCGCGATCGCGGCGCCGCTGATCGCAATCGGTATTGCCAGGCCGATACGCTCCGTGGCCACCGCCGCTCCCCTTATCGCCTCTCTCGTCGAACTGATTGTCGTCTGGGGCTGGCATGCGCCGGCTGCGCGCCAGTGGGCCGAGACATCGACCATCGCCACCATGATCGAGCAGGTGTCCTTCCTTGCCGCCGGGCTGTTCCTGTGGCTGACGTGCATGGCGCCGCGCAATGCCGATGCGCCGGCTAGGGACGCTGCCGGCGCCTTCGCGTTGCTCCTGACCTCCATCCACATGACGTTGCTTGGCGCGCTGCTCTCGCTCGCCTCGCGACCGCTCTATGGCCTCGGCGAAGTGACGTGCTTCGGCCTCGTGCTCGGGGCGGGGCAGGACCAGGCGCTCGGCGGCATCATCATGTTGATGATCGGCGCTGCCGTTTACCTCGCTGGAGGCGTCTTCCTGCTTGCCAGGCTCCTAGGCGGCAAAACCGAGAGGCTGGCTGGCTGATGCACGTGAACTGGAAACACTTGGCGATAGGCTTGGCGATCTTGCCGGCCGCGGTGCTTTTCGCAACCTGGATCGGCTTCTTCAACGTTGGTGCCTCGACCGGCCACTGGAAGGTGACCGAATGGTTCCTGCACTTCGCGATGCGCTCGGCCGTGCGGACATACGCACTCACGGTCAAGGTGCCGGACGAACTGCCGCGCTACGCTATTCAGCCGGCTGCCGGCCATTTCGCGCGCGGCTGCGCCATCTGCCACGGTGCGCCCGGCGAACCGCGGTCGCCCGCCGTCCTTGCGATGCTGCCGCAGCCGCCGGACCTTGCCGGCAAGGTCGGCGAATGGACGGACGCCGAACTCTTCCGCATCGTCCAGCACGGCGTGCGCTTCACCGGCATGCCGGCCTGGCCGACGCAGCAGCGCGACGATGAAGTCTGGGCGATGGTCGCCTTCCTGCGCGAACTGCCGACGATGGACGAGGCGCGGTGGCGCGACCTTGCTTATGGCAGTAGCGAACCGTCGACTGGCCAAACACAAGGCCTCGAACGCGCACTCGCCGACTGTACCCGCTGCCACGGCACGGACGGGCTCGGCCGGAGCCCCGCAACGCCCGTCTTGGCCTCTCAGCGCGAAACCTATCTTCTTGAGAGTTTGAGAGCCTACGCTACCGGCCACCGCCAGAGCGGTGTCATGGGAATTTCTGTCACCGCTGTCGACCCTGCACTCCTCGCCGATCTCGCGCGGCATTTTTCCGCGCTGCCTGCGCCTGCAACGTCGACGCAACCGGACCGTGCCCGGATCGCGCGTGCCGATGAGATCGCGCGACGCGGCATCCCGGAGCGCGACGTTCCGGCATGCCTGGGTTGCCACGGTCGTCCGGACCGCAACCCCATCTATCCGGAACTGTCCGGACAGCCCGCCAAATACATTGCGACCCAGCTCGAGCTTTTCCGCGAGGAAAAGCGCGGCGGCACGCGCTTCGCCCATCTGATGCGCAACGCTGCTAAAAACCTCTCGGACGAAGATATTGCCGCATTGGCCGCCTATTTCGCGCAAATGTCGCGTGCCGCCGCAACCGGAACGCCCTGATGGCGTTACGTCACTGTCCCAATCCTCGGGAATATCCAATGCGAAAAATTCTGGGCGTCTTACTCGTCATTGTCGCCTTCGTCATAATCGCGGGGGCGGGCTTGTTCTTCTTCTCGCGCGAACAGGCCACCGTTCCGATCGAGCAGACCTACGGTCCAAACCCGACGCTTGCCGAACCCAATCCGACCTGGATACCCACGGTCCACGTTGCCGAGGCGACCCCTTGGCCCCAGGGCAAGATGCCGGTCGCCGCCAAGGCTTCGCCGTCAACGAATTCGCTGGCGGCCTCGACCATCCGCGCTGGCTGCACGTGCTGCCCAATGGCGACGTGCTGGTCGCCGAAAGCAATGCGCCGCCAAAACCTGACGAAGGTTTTTCCATACGTGGCTGGTTCATGAAACTGTTCCAGAGCCGGGCTGGCGCCGAGGTGCGGAGCGCCAACCGTATCTCGTTGTTACGCGACGAGAACGGCGATGGCGTGGCTGAGACCAGGACAGTCCTCCTCAGCAGCCTCTTCTCGCCCTTCGGCATGACGCTGCTCGACGGCAAGCTCTATGTCGCCAATGCCGACGCGGTCGTCGCTTTCCCCTATCGCGATGGCGCCACCGAAATCATGCTCCGTCCGAGAAGATCGTCGACCTTCCAGCCGGCCGCAATCACCATTGGACCAAGGACGTCATTGCCAGTCCGGACGGAACGAAGCTCTATGCCACCGTGGGCTCCAACTCCAATGTCGGCGAAAACGGCATGGAGGAGGAAGAAGGCCGCGCCGCCGTGCACGAAATCGACCTCGCGACGCGGCAGACGCGGCTCTTTGCGTCGGGTCTGCGCAACCCGAACGGCCTCTCCTGGAACCCTGAAAGCGGGGAACTCTGGGCGGTCGTCAACGAGCGGGACGAGATCGGCAGCGACCTCGTTCCCGACTACATGACATCGGTCAGGGATGGCGCCTTCTACGGCTGGCCCTACAGCTATTTCGGCCAACACATCGATGTCAGGGCGGAGCCACCGCGTCCGGACCTCGTCGGCAAGGCGATCGTGCCCGACTACGCACTCGGTGCGCACACCGGGTCGCTTGGGCTCACCTTCAACACCGCCGACCTGTTCGGCCCGCACATGAAGAATGGCGCCTTTGTCGGCCAGCATGGTTCATGGAATCGCATGCCGCGAAGCGGCTACAAGGTGATCTTCGTGCCGTTTGCCGACGGCAAGCCGTCGGGGCCGCCGCAGGACGTGCTCACCGGATTTCTGAGCAACGATGACAAGGCATTCGGCCGTCCGGTTGGCGTTGCCATCGACCGAACTGGCGCATTGCTGATCGCGGATGATGTGGGCAACAAGATTTGGCGGGTTATCCCGGCGGCCGACTAGGCCGGCGCAGCTTCGGCGCGTGGAAGGGTTTGGGCGCATGCCAAAACGACCGAGGAGCCGAGCGGATCGGCGCCATTTTTGGCGAAACAGGTTTCTCGGCCGGGGGCTCGTGCACAGTTGCCTGGCGAAGAAGTTTCGGATGCGCGCTGTGTCCCGCCATCCTCATCGCGCGAAACCAAACACGGCGACGACCGTGCCCAAGGTGCACGAGCCGGTCGAGGCCGATGCATGGTTCCAATTTGGCTTGCGGTTTGCGCGCCCAAGGCTGGTTTGATCAACTGCACACCAGGACCGTGACGATAACTGAAACCATCGCGAGCTCCGGCCCTTGGGCCAAGCGGCCACATAAGTTTATTCGTTTTTGACCAATACGCGCCGGCGGATTCCTGTAATCTTCAGAAAAACACCGGGCTAACCGGGGCCAACCAGAAAGGTCGGGGAATGAAATACGTCGTCGATACGATCGGCGGTCCCACAGGCGGTGATGCCTGGCAAGCCGCTGTTACCGAAGCCTATTTTCCGCTCGACACCGAGTATCGGAACCGTCGTGAATTTTCGGGCACGTTGGAAACCTTCTCGCTTGGGCTCGTCAGCGTGTCTAAAATGCGCTGCGATGCCGTAAGCTATCGCCGCCATCGCCGCCACTTCCTCAACGAACGTGACGCCAGCCTGCTCATCACCATCCCGGAGATGTCGGAGGTGAATTTCTCGCAAGGGTCGAGGACCGTCAATTGCGGTCCGGGGGGCTTCCTCGTTGAGAGGGGAGACGCGCCTTACGAATTCTGGCACGGCAAGCCAAACGCGCTGTGGGTCCTGAAGGTGCCATCGTCGAGCGTTCGGGCGCGGATCGGGTCTGCCGAACGGCTCAGTGCGCTCAGTTTCGACGCGACCCAGGGCGTCGCCGCGCTCTTCCTCGACACGGTGCGAACCACGATCGGCCATGTCGATGAGATCACTGAAGTCGCTCGTGAGATGATGGGCAGGCACATCCTGGAAATGCTGTGCCTGTCGATCGTGAGCGACGATCGCGTGCTGGACAGCAGCATCTCGTCGATCCGGGCCGGCCATTTGCATCGTGCCGAGCAGTATATTCGCGACAATCTGAAGAATTCCGGCCTCGGCCCGCAGGCGGTGGCCGATGCCTGCGGGATTTCCCTGCGTTACCTGCAGGTTCTTTTCCAGGACAGCAACCAGTCGATCAACGGCTTCATCCGCGACGCCCGGCTTGAACTTTGCGCCGAGGAACTGATGTCGGTGACCAACATCAGCAGCGTTGCCGAGATTGCTTACCGCTGGGGCTTTGCCGACCAGTCTCAATTCTGCAAGCATTACCGGACGCGGTTCGGTTGCGCACCGACCGATACCCGTCGCGAAGCAGCGAACCGGGCAGGCCGCGCTTCGACCTCAAGAGAGCGGCACTAGACCCGGTGAAATCCGGGCCAATTCCATAATCTATTGCGACGCCGCCCCGGCAAGGGCGGCGAAAGCCGGGCCTTGCCCGCAAATATCCCGCGAAGGAACTGTCATGAGCAGAATAAGAGTTGCCGTCGATGTCGGAGGGACTTTCACCGACATCTGCATCATGGACGAAGACAGCGGCGCGATCCGCATCGAGAAGACCGCCTCCACGCCTGACGATCCCATGCAGGCGATCATGAATGGCGTGGAGCAGGGCCGCATCGATCTTTCGGAGGTGACGCTGTTCTCTCATGGTACGACGGTCGCCACCAATGCGCTGATCACCCGCCGCCTGCCACGCACCGCAATGGTCTGCACCGAGGGTTTCCGTGATGTTGTCGAGATCCGCCGCGCCAACAAGGAAGACCTCTGGGACACCTACAAGGATGTCGCCAAGCCCTATATCCCGCGCCGCGACCGGTTGACAGTCCGCGAACGGGTCAGTGCCGAGGGCACGATCCTGGAAGCACTGGACGAAGAGGCCGCTCACCGCGTCGCGGAAATTCTCGTCAAACGGCAGGTCAAGTCCATCGCTGTCTGCTTCATGAACTCCTATGTCAACGGCGCCAATGAGCGCCGCATGCGTGAGATTCTGAAGAAGGCCATGCCGGATCTGCCGGTTTCGATCTCCTCGGAGGTGATGCCGGAAATCTTCGAGCACGAGCGTTTTTCCACCACCATGGCCAACGCCGTCTGCGCCCCGGTCGTCGTCGACTACGTGTCGCGTCTCGGAGAAAAGCTTGCCGCAGCCGGATACAAGCGCGATCTCCTGTTGCTGCACAGCGGTGGCGGGGTCATGACGCCCGCGAGCGTCAGGGATTTCTCGGCCCGGCTCGCGGGATCCGGCATCGCCGCCGGCGCGATCGCAAGCCGCTTCATCGGAAATCTCTGTGGCTTCCCGAACTCGATCGGCTTCGACATGGGCGGCACCAGCACCGACGTCTCGCTCGCATGGAACGGGGAGTCGCGCATCACAAAAGACTGGTACATCGAATTCGGATATCCGATCCGCTTCCCCTCCATCGAGGTGCTGACCATCGGCGCAGGCGGCGGGTCGTTGGCATGGCAGGACGAGGGCGGCAGCTTGCGCAACGGACCGCAGTCCGCCGGCGCCTTTCCGGGCCCGGCCTGCTACAAGAATGGCAACCGCACCGCCACCAACACCGATGCCAATGTCGTGCTCGGCCGTCTCGGCACCAGCCTTGCGGGCGGCAAGATCACGCTCGACCCCGCCCTGGCCGCCCAGGCGGTGCAGGAGACTGTGGCGACACCCTTCAGCATGGAACTCCACCAGGCGGCCGAGGCGATCATCGCCGTCGCCAACGCCAATATGGGCAATGCCGTGCGGCTTCTCTCCATCAGCCGGGGCTATGACCCACGCGACTTTGCGCTCGTCGCATTCGGCGGTGCAGGCGCTTTGCACGGAGCGGCCGTGGCGAAGGAGCTTTCGATTCCAACCGTGATCGTGCCGCCCAATCCTGGCGTCACCTCCGCGCTCGGTTGCCTTCTCGTCGACGTGCAGCATGATTTCTCCGAAAGCTTCATGGCCGATGCTTCGACGGTCTCGCCCGCCGAGATGCAGGCGGCCTTTGTTCTGATGGAAGAACAGGCCGTTGAGCGCCTGACCCATGAGGGCGTGGCGCGCGAAGACATGGCGCTGCAGCGTACGGTCGAGATGATGTACCAGGGCCAGTGGCGATCGCTCGCGGTGTCAGCCCCGGCGCGGATCGAGAGCATCTGCTCGCTGATAGAGGCATTCCACAACGAGCACGAACGCGAGTTCAACTACCGCCGCGAAGAGGCGCCGGTGTCGATCTTCCGCATCGCGGTCAAGGCGATCGGCATCGTACCGAAAGCCGAGATGCCGCGGCATGAAGTCTTGCCTCATGTGCCCGAGCCGCTCGGCCGCCGCGGCGTCTGGTTCGACGGCGTATCTCATGATGCGGCTGTCTATGAACGCGACCAACTCGGGGCCGGTGCTGCCTTTGCGGGACCCGCCATCGTCGAACAGTTCGATTCCACCACCGTGGTTCCGCCGGGAATGAGCGCGACCGTCGACGGCTTCCTGAACATTCTCATCGTGACGAAAGGCTGAGACATGACAAAGCTGATTGAAACGAGCCCTGGCCTCGATCCGGTAACGTTCGAGGTGCTGAAGAACTCCTTCATCACCACCGTCGACCAGATGGCCGAACAGATGCTTCGCACCTGCTATTCCTTCGTCATCTACAACCGAGACTTTTCGAATGCCCTGCACGACGCCGATGGCAACTCCGTCGCCCAGGGCAACTACGACATCGCGGTCCATGTCGGCACACTGCACAACACGTGCAAGGAGGTGATCCGGGTCTTCGAAGGCGACATGGCACCCGGTGACGTCTACGCAATCAACGATCCCTATGCCGGCGGTACGCATTTCAGCGATGTTCGGCTCGTCCGGCCGATCTTCGACGAAGACAAACTGATCGGCTTCTCACAGTCGAACGGCCACTGGTCGGATCTTGGCGGCTCGGTGCCGGGTTCCTTCGACGTCACCGCCCGCGACATGTTTCGCGAAGGCCTGCGGATCACGCCGTTGCGCCTTTTCCAGCGCGGCCGCTTCTGCTCCGACGTCGCCAACATGATCGCGGCCAACACGCGCGATCCCGCATCGATCATTGGCGACATCCATTCCCAGGCGCAGGCGACGCAGGCCGCCGAGCGCGAACTGTTGCGGCTGGTCAAGAAGTACGGGCGCGGCCAGGTCATGCGCGGGATGGAGGAGGTTCAGGACTACGTCGAACGTGCCGTGCGAAAGCGTCTCGCGGAGTTGCCCGACGGCACCTGGGAGACGGTCGACTACATCGACCGGGATCTCGGTGCCGGCGAAGGCATGATCCCGATCCGCATCAAGATGACGATCAAGGGCGACACGATCCACTACGATTTTACGGGAAGCCATTCGACCATTGCCTCGATGTACAATTCCGCCCCGGGCGCGACCTTCTCGGCCGTGGTCGCCGGCATGAAGACCTTCTTTCCGGACCTCCCGCTCAACAGCGGGTTTTACCGGATGATCGAGGTAACCGCGCCAAAGAACAGCATCGTCAGCGCGGAATGGCCGGTGGCGGTGACCGGGTTCCTGATGCCGTTCGAAAAGATCATGAACGCGATCTTCGAGATGTGGTCGAAGATCATGCCCGAACGCGCTATCGCCTGCGCCTTCAACCTCGAATATCTGCTGGCCGGGGGACGGGACGCGCGCAAACCCGAAAAGCCGATCTTCATGTTCTACGAATGGCTGCCCGGCGGTTGGGGCGGGCGTAACGGCAAGGATGGTGCCGACGTCACCACCGCCTGCTTCGGAACCGGGCTGATGTCGCAGCCGAACGAAGGCAACGAGCGGGTGAATCCCACTCGGACACTCGAGTTCCAGATCAAGCAGGATTCAGCCGGGCCCGGCAAATGGCGGGGCGGCGTCGGCGTGCAGAAGACTTCGTTGCTGCTTGAGGCTGAAAATGCCGTCATGTCCTATATTTGCGACCGCGAGCGCGCTGTCGTCTGGGGTGTCGAAGGAGGCCTGCCGTCGATGCCCCACGGCTTGACCATGAAGCGCGCCGGAGAAGAGACCGAGATTTGGCTCGGCTCCGTATTCTCCGATTACTCCGTCCACACAGGCGATCAGTTCGCTCGTCCGACGGCCGGCGGCGGCGGTTTCGGCGATCCATTGGAGCGCGAGCGCCGCAAGGTGATGGAGGACGTGATCGACGACTACGTTTCCCTGGAGCGCGCCAGGACTGATTACGGCGTGGTGATCCGCGAAATCGACCGCGACCTGTGCCAGTACGAAATCGACGGGACGGCAACCGAAGCCTGCCGTGCCGACATCCGGGCGAAACGGAAGGACTGGGCACGCATGGATCCCGAGGAGGTCGCGCGCAAATACCGCTCCGGCGAGATCGATACGCTCGATGCGGTTCGGCACTATGCCGTGATCCTCGACTGGGAGACTGGCGAACTGCTCCCCAAAACCACCGCCCAGTTCCGGGAAAGTTTTGAGAAACGGACCGTCGCCCACTGGGTCTGAGCACTAACGAGCGCGCCGCAATCTTGCGGGCGCTCGCGGGATGCCCGAGTTATCTGTTTTTTCGATACGATATTCAAAGAATTACTATTTCACAGGAGCCTAAAGCTGGAGCAACAATGCTGCAGCGCCGCGAAAGTTGGCTGCTTCCGAGGGGTATGACAGATGGCACCAAGCGTGGAACGATCGTTCACCGCAGCCAGCACGATTGAAGAGGCGATGGCCGCACGCCGGCAAGGCGCGGCGGTGCTTGCCGGCGGCACCTGGATGATGCGTGATCCACGGCGCGGGGTCGATCTTCCCGAGGCGGTGGTCGCACTCCACCGAATACCCGCCTTGTCCAAGGTCGAAATCGAACCGGACCATGTCGTGATCGGCGCAGCCGTTACCCATGCAGTCCTTGGCCGTGCGTTGCACGGGGCAGTGGGCTTCGAAGGTCTGGTTGCCGCGGCGGAGAATGCGGCCAATCCTGGCATCCGAAAGGTCGCCACCGTGGGCGGCAACCTTTGTGCCCTCGACTTTGCCGCCGCCGATCTCCCCCCTGCGCTTCTCGTCTGTGAGGCGACGGTGGAACTGGAGACGTTCGAAGGCCCAAAACTCATCGGTATTTCGGATTTCCTCGAAGACAGGCACGCGCTGCTGGCCGAAGCGATTGTGACGAGAATTCATCTGCGCCGCGACCTTGTCGCCAGTGCTCATATCCGCCTGCCGCTTCGGAAAGCCGGCGACTATCCGGTCGCCATCGTCTCGCTTGCGGTAGACAAGGACAAACGATGTCGCATCGCCGTCGGCTCGGTGGAGCTGGTAGCGCGGCGCTGGGCGGCGCTCGAACAGGCCATGGCGGCGGACTCGGCCTCTGCGTTCGATCCGGAACGCGCCGCCGGGCTTGCGCTGGAGCACAATGATTTTCAGGGCCGCGACGGCAAGGAAGCGGAGGGTTGGTACCGGCGCCAGGTTCTTGCGCCACTGGTCAAGCGCGGTGTTGCCGCACTTCTCAAGACCGGGGGCCTGGCATGACCGTGATATTCCAGCTGAATGGCGAGGACTGCCGCTTTGATGGCGATCCGATGACGCCGCTCGTCGACATCCTGCGGCAGGAACGATTCCTGACGGGGACCAAAGCCGTGTGCCGCGAAGGCTTCTGCGGCGCGTGCACCGTGCATGTCGACGATGAAGCGGTGCCGTCCTGCCTGAAGCCGATTGGCCTCGTCCAGGGATGCGCGGTGACGACCATCGAGGGATTGAGTTCCGGAAACCAGGCGCTGCACCCGCTCCAGGCCAATTTCGAGGCGGCCGATGCCGTGCAATGCGGCATGTGTTTCCCGGGAATGGTCATGAGCCTTTCGGCGTTCGTGCGCGACAATCCGCATGCGAGCCGTCCCGAAATCAAGGCCGCGATGGTCGGCAACATCTGCCGCTGCACGGGATATGAGCGGATCGTCGACGCCGTGGCCGACTGGCTCGACCAAGCGCGATGGCTGGCCAGGTGGTAGGCGGCATCCATGTCTGAGCTGTCCGCCACGGTGATGAACCTTCCCCGCCGCGATGCGCAGGACAAGCTGCGCGGGCGCACGAAATACACCAACGACCGGGTTCGCCCCGACATGTTGCATGCCGTGCTGCTGCGGTCGACCGTTGCCGCTGGGCGGATCCGCAAGCTCGACGTTTCGGCAGCACTTCGCTGTCCTGGTGTGCGCGCGGTGGCGACCGGCGCCGATGCGCCAGGGCTGTACGGCATCGGCATTGCCGACCATCCGCTCCTGGCCATCGACACGATCCGCTATCACGGCGAACCAATCGCCGTCATCGCCGCCGAAACGGAGAAGCAGGCGCGGGCGGCGCTTGCAGTCGTCGTGCTTGAGGTCGAACCGCTGGCACCGGTGTCCACCATGGCCGAAGCGCTCCAGCCCTCCGCCCGTCTCGTTCACGAGGGCTGGCGCGGCTATGAGGTGATCACCGAGGGCGGTGCACGTGCCGGCAACATCGCCTGGGAGGCAAAATCCAGTCGCGGCGACGTCGATGCGGCCTTCTCCCGTCCCGACATTCGCATTGTCGAGAGCAGCTTCACCGTCGGCCGGCAGAACCATGTGCCCTTCGAACCGCGCGTTGCCATCGGCTCCTGGGAGGACGGCCGTGCTCACATACAGACCTCGACGCAGGTGCCTTGGACTGTGCGCAACGTCACCGGAAGGGTCATGCAGCTTCCGCCCGGGCGTGTGCGGGTCACTGTACCCCCTGTCGGCGGCGGGTTCGGCCTGAAATTCGATGCGTCCATCGAGCCTATCACGGCACTTCTGGCGCGGATGACCGGGCGCACGGTGGTCCTGGAAAATACCCGGCAGGAAGAGATGGCAACCTGCCTCTGCCGCGAGAATGCGGAAATCCGCATCCGGTCCGCTGTCACCGCCGAAGGATACATTGCCGGGCGCGAGGCGGTCGTGCTGATGGACTGCGGCGCGTATGGAGGCGAACAGGTTTTTCTGACGACGATGACGGCGCACACGCTGGGCGGCAATTACAGGGTTGGCGCCACGCGGCTCGTCAGCCGCGCCGTATACACCAACACACCACCCAACGGTGCTTTCCGAGCTTGCAACGGCGTCTACAACACATTCGCTTTGGAGCGACATACCGACGAAATCTGCGATGCGCTAGGCTTCGACCCTATGGAGTTCCGGAAGAAAAATGTCCTGGGAGATGGCGATCTCGGTGCCACGGGCCAGGTTTTCGAGGCCGATGTGCTGGGTCCGATGCTCGATCGCATGGAGGCGTTACGCGCCAGTACCGGTACATCAGAGGCCAAGGCCGACGGCAGGCTCTATGGAATTGCAACCACGGTCGGCACATGGTTCGTTTTCGTCGGGCCTTCGGCGGCGACGGTGAATTTGAACGCCGACGGTAGCGCAACGCTAGTCACCTCGGGTGTGGAGATCGGATCCGGCACGATGGTGCAATCCCTGCCGCAAATCGTGGCCGGGCAACTCGGCCTCGCTCCCGACCAGGTGATCGTGCGCGAAGCCGATACGGATGCCGCCGGTCTCGATGTCGGCGTTGGCGGTGGGCGCACCACCGTCTCCATCGGTGCGGCAAGTGTGGCTGCCTGCGCGGAAGTGCGGGAGAAGCTGCTGCGGAGCGCCGGTGAGATGCTCCAGACCCGACCGGAAGACTTGGTGCTGCGGGATGGTCGTGTCGAGATCACGGGACGTCCCGGTTCCGGCATGTCGATCCCCGCTGTCGTCGCCCATGCGCAGGCAACCACCGGCCCGGTCACCGGAAGCGGAGCTTTTACCGCCAGGAACACTCCGGCAATGTCCGGCTGCGCGATGGGGCACTTCATCGATGCGCTCGACATCCCCGTCTTCGTCGTTCACGAGGCCGAGGTGGCGGTTGATCCGGACACCGGTCATGTCGAGGTGCTGGCCTATCGCGTGGTGCAGGATGTCGGCCGCGCACTCAACCCGCGCGCGGTCATGGGCCAGATACAGGGTGGTGTCGTGCAGGGTCTCGGCTACGCCCTGCATGAGGAGGTGACGATCACCGCTGACGGACGCATCGCGCAGGACGATTTCGAGACCTATCGCCTGCCGCTGGCGCAGGACGTGGTTCCGGTCGCCGCCGACCTCTACGAGGGCGCACCGTCGATCGGGCCTCTAGGCACCAAGGGCGCGGGCGAGGTCCCGATCCTGGCCGTGGGCGCGGCGATCGGCTGCGCTGTGGCACGCGCTATCGGCAAGCCGGTGCGGCAGCTACCACTGACGCCGCCGCGCGTGCTTCGACTGCTGCACGAGCGCGAACCGCCGCCGGAATTCCCGCACATCGCCCCCGGCTGGGCGTCGAACACTCTGGGCTGAGGCAAGCAAACCATGGTCACCCTGAACTGCGACATGGGGGAAAGTTACGGCAACTGGCGTTTCGGCGACGATGCCGGCATCATGCCTCACATCGATTGCGCCAACATCGCATGCGGCTTCCACGCCTCCGATCCATGGACGATGCTGAAGACCGTGCGGCTCGCGCTTTCGCACGGAAAGAAGGTTGGCGCGCATCCGTCCCTTCCCGATCGCGAGGGATTCGGCCGGCGCGAGATGAAACTTCAACCGGAGGAACTGACAGCCGCCTTCCTCTACCAGATCGGTGCGCTGACAGGAATGCTGGCCACCGAGGGCGGGCAGCTCAGCCATGTCAAGCCGCATGGCATCATCTACGGCATGGCCGCGCACGACATGGACACTGCCCGGGCAATTGCCGCCGCGGTCAAGCCGTTCGGCGTCCCGCTCTTCGGCCTGGCGGGAACCTGTCACGAGACGGCAGCAGCCGAACTCGGCGTTGCCTTCGTGGGCGAGTTCTTTCCCGATCTTGCCTACGCTCCCGGCGGCAGACTGATCATCCCGCGCGTCCAGTCGGCCATCGACCTGACGCTTGCCGACCGTCGCATGGTGGGGGCGCTTACCCGACGCGAACTCGTCACGACAGACGGTACGATCCGCCCGGTCGACTTCGACACCGTCTGCATCCACTCCGATCCGCCGAATGCGCGCGACGTCGCCGCGCTGATGCGGCGGATCATCGACACCCATTCCAACAGCCTGCCATGATTCGTTTCCCGAATCGTGAAAGCTCCACGCATGGGATCGAGGACTATCTCGAACTCACCGCCCGAACCATTTCCCCAAGCCGCTGAGCACTTCCATGGATGCGCTTTCCAACTCTCTCGCCGCCGCCGACATCGCCACCACCATGCACCCCTACACAAACCTGCGTCAGCACGAAGAAACCGGGCCGCTGATCATCAGCCGCGGCGACGGCATCCGCGTGTATGACGAACGCGGCAAGGAATACATCGAAGGGCTCGCCGGGCTGTGGTCGGTGGGCGTCGGCTTTTCGGAAAAGCGGTTGGCCGACGCTGCCTATCAGCAGATGCTGAAGCTGCCCTACTACCACACCTTCTCCTCCAAGGCGCATGAGCCATCCATCCGGCTGGCGGAGAAACTCGTGGAGATGACGCCGGAAAACCTGACGCGTGTCTTCTTCACGTCGTCGGGCTCGGAAGCCAACGACACCATCGTCAAGATGACGTGGTTCATGAACAACGCGCTGGGCCGGCCAAAAAAGAAGAAATTCCTGGCACGGACCAAGGGCTACCACGGCATCACCGTCGCCTCCGGCAGCCTGACAGGCCTGCCGGTCAACCATCGCGACTTCGATCTGCCGGCGATTCCCGTTCGCCACCTGACCTGCCCGCACTTCTATCGCTTCGGCATGGAAGGCGAAGACGAAGCCGCCTTCACGGCGCGCCTGCTCGCCGAGTTGGAAGCGGTGATCGCGGAAGAAGGGGCTGACACCATCGCGGCCTTCATAGGAGAGCCGCTTATGGCAGCCGGCGGCGTTCTGCCACCACCGGTCGGGTACTGGGAAGGCGTGGAGAAAATCTGCCGGGCAAATGATATCATCCTGGTAGCAGACGAGGTGATCTGTGGTTTCGGGCGGCTTGGTACGCCCTTCGGCGCTCAGAAATACGGCTTCACGCCTGATATCATGACGGTCTCCAAGCAAATCACGTCGTCTTATATGCCCCTTGCCGCCGTCATTTTCTCCGATGCGATCTATCAGGCGATCGCCGACAACACCGCCACGATCGGCAATTTCGGCCACGGCTTCACCGCGTCAGGACATCCGGTCGCCACGGCGGTCGGTCTCGAAAACCTCGCCATCTTCGAGGAGCGGGACCTGATCGGAAACGCGGCCCGCCTTGAGACGTCGTTCCAGGCCGGCATCCGCTCGTTCGCCGATCACCCGCTTGTCGGCGAAGCGAGGGGCACCGGTCTTATCGGCGCCGTTGAACTGGTGGCAGACAAGGCGACGAAACGCCCCTTCGCCAAAGTTGGGCGTGCAGGAGCTATCGCAGCAGGGATCGGCCACGAGGAAGGCCTCATCTTCCGCGCCATCGGCGACCAGCTCGCGCTCTGTCCGCCGATGATCTCGACAGAAGACGATGTGAAGGAAATCATGACGCGCATGGGCCGGACGCTTGAGCGCCTGACCGCTGCGGTCGCCAAGGAGGGACTTGAATGACCCGCATGAAAGCCGAACCGGTCGTCCATATCGACGACGAACGCTTCCGGGTCACCGAATGGCGCTTTGCCACCGGGGCCGAGACCGGCTGGCACATCCATGGCCATGACTACGTCATCGTGCCGCTTACGGACGGCAAGCTCGGTCTCGAAGGCCCGGACGGCGCGCAGTCGCAAGCCGCTCTCACCCAAGGTGTGCCCTATTCGCGGCGGACGGGTGTGGCCCACAACGTCATCAATGCCGGCGATGCGCCGCTCGCCTTCCTGGAGGTCGAGGTCGTTGAAGCCGGCGATCTCGCAGCCAGGCGGCTGGCCGTGCTCGACCGGTTCCTCGCGGCCTGGAACGCCCGCGACGTGGGCGCGCTGATGGACTGCATGGCTGAGAATTGCGCTTTCCACGGCTCGGCTGGACCCGATGCCGAAGGGCGCAAGCATATGGGGCGTGACGCCGTGCGCGCCGCCTATGCAGCGCTGTTCGATGCCTTCCCGAAAGCCGCGTGGACCAGGGGACGGCACGTCGTGACGGGCGACACCGGGCTTTCATCATGGCGCTTCGTCGGCACCACGGCAGCGGGGCAGAAAATCGAAGTCGACGGCTGCGATATCTTCGCTTTCTCGGGGGAGCTCATAGCGCTCAAGGATTCCTACCGCAAAGCGCGAGGGTAGCGAAAATCTGAATTCATCGGGCGACAAGGGCGGCCCAAGCGGGCCGCCCTCGTTTTTTGTCCAAAAGCAAGATCCTCAAAGGACGAAAGGGCCGGGCTTACCCGGCCCATCTTCTCCTACTTGAGCAAGGCTTCCATCGGTACCGGCTCGGAAATCGTCCAGTTGCCTACAACACCCGGCTTGCCGGCCTTGGTCTCGACGATCAGGTACCGTGTCTGGTTCTGGTGATGTAGTTCCGGCGAGAAGGTACGAGGCCCGAACAGCGTCGGCTCATTCTTCATCTTTTCCAGCTCCGCGACGACCGCGTCGGCATCGGCCGTGCCTGCACGCTCCACCGCCTTGGCCCAGACGTCGACCATGACGTAACCCGGAAAGACATACTGGCTCGAGGGATCGGCGCCTGTCTTCTGCTTGTAGGTGGCATTGAACTTCAGCACGGCCGGATTGGGATCGTCGCCATAGATCGATCCCTGAACGGGGACGTAGAAGTTCGTCAGATCGGGCACAGCCGAGAGCCAATAGCTACCGTCGACGCCCGATCCATTCAGGATCATGGAGTTGATACCCGCGGCGCGAAGCTGCTTGATGGCCGAGACAGCGCCCGGCATCATCGTGCAAAGCATGATCGCATCCGGCTCCTTCGGCAGAGACTTGATGCGGGTGATCTGCGCGGCGATGGAGGCGTCCTCGTTCTTGAAGGTGTCTTCACCGACAAGCTTCGCGCCCTGGGCTTCGAGCTTCGGCATCATCCAGTCGAAGCCGTCGCAGATGCCCTTGTTGTAGGCCGTCCAAGTATCGAGCAGACGGTAGAAGTCCTTTGCGCCCTTTTCCTTGAATGCCCACTCGGCCATGGTTGCGCCCTGCACGGCCGCCAGCACCGACGCGGAGAAGCTGTGCGGGCCGACACCCTGGATACCGGCCTTGACCGATTCCGCGCACAGGAAGAAGGAGATACGGCCCGCGTCCTCGGCCGCGAGCGCAGCCGGCGATCCGAAGTCGTAGTCGCAGGACACGACCACGAGATCCGCACCCTGGTCGAGCACGGAGAGGCCCGCCTTGGCGCCTTCGGCCCGGTCGGACTTGGTGTCGGCCTTGACAACCTTGATCTGCTTTCCAAGCAGGCCGCCAGCCGCATTGATCTCGTCGATGCGGATCAAGGCCGCCTCCTGGGCAGGCTTGTCATAGGCTTCCATAAAGCCCGACTCCGCAGTGGCGAAGCCGATGACGATAGTCTTGTCATCGGCCAGCGCCGGATATGCGATGGACATCGAGGCCAGAGCGGTTGCGACAATTCTCATTTTGTATGTCATGCACGTCTCCTTTTTTGTTTTCCGGTCGGGCTTGTGCCGCCGGTCACTTGTTGCGACTGCTGCGAGGTAAGGTGAGCTCGCGGTTGCCCATGAGTCCGGATGGGCGAAGCGCGAGGATCACGATCATGATGACGCCGAGGGCTATTTCCTGGACCCCTTTCGGGAGGGCGAAAGTGGACTCGCCGAGCGATACGCCTGCCTCCAGCCAGCGCAGCGCCTGGATCAGGGCGGACAGCAGGACGACACCCACCACACCCCCCGACAGGCTGCCCATGCCGCCGACGACGAGCATGGAAAGGGTGATGAAGGTGAGACCGAGATAGAATGTATCGGGTGTGACCACGCCGATGGAATGAGCCATAAGCGCACCGCCCAGCCCCATCACCGCGCCCGATACGACGAACGCCACGAGTCTTTCCCTGGGAATGTCGATACCGGAAGCCGCGGCGGCGGTGGGTTCGTCGCGGGCAGCACGAAGGGCCAGGCCGGACCGGGAGATCGCGTGCGCCCAGGCGATGAAGATTGCGACCACGGCGCCGATGAGATACGGCCAGATCATGCGCACGATCGGAATGCCGACGACCGATGAGGTCGCTCCGGTCACGCTCTCCCAATTGGAATAAATGGTGTTGATCATGGCGAGCATCGCGAAGGTCGCGATCGAAGCCGCGATGCCCGATAGCCGCATCAGCACCCGCCCGAAAATGAGAGCGGCGAGGGCGGCGAACAATGCCGCCAGCACAGCCGATTGCCAGTACGGCAAACGGGTCGCCAGCAGCCATTCGGGCAATCCCGGCAGCGAACCGCGTTTCATCATCGGATTGATGGTTAGCCATGCGGCCGCGTAGGCGCCAAGGCAGGTGAAGCCGATATGCCCGAAGCTGAGAACGCCCGAATTTCCGATAAAGATGTATAGGCCCACGACGAGGATGACACGGACGAACACGTCGATCACCGTCTGGTTGAAGGGCCGCGATCCGGTCATCACCGTGATCAGCGCGATGGCCAGCAGCAGCAGAGAAAGCAGGACCGGCGTCAGGATTGTGCGGCGGGCAAGCGCGAAGCGGGCGGGCTTTCGCTCGGCAGCCGCGGCACCGGCAGCGGTAGAGTTGGTGAGGGAGGCGGCGACACCCATGAAATCAGACCCTTTCCTTGGTGCCGCGCGCGGCAATAAGCCCTTGCGGGCGGAAGAGGAGAACGAGGATGACCGCTCCATAGACAAAGGCATCGCGGAACGGCCGGGCGTCGATGGGCAGCATGACCTGCATGATCACCGAGGCGGCACCCAGCAAGAAGCCGGCGAGCACGGCTCCCCCGAGGCTGCCGAGGCCGCCGATGACGGTGGCGATGAAGGCCATCAACATGATCGAGGCGCCCATCTGGATGTCCAGCGTGCCTGTCTGGGCGCCAAAGATCAGTGCAATGGCGGCGGCCAACGCGCCGGAGAGCGCGAACGCGCCCATGATAACCCGGTTCGCACGCACACCCAGCATGCGGGCCATCGAGAAGTTCTCGGCCGCCGCCCGCATCTCCAGGCCGAAGCGGGTTTGACGCAGGAACAGTGTCAGGCCGATCAGGATGGCCATCGTGGCGACGATTGTTATGAGCTGGAGGAGGGGAAGCCTGGCACCGAGGATCTCCACCGGCTGGGACAGTTCGGGCAGCAGCGAGATCGATTTCGGCCGACTGGAGAAAAGCATGAGCAGGAAGTAGCGAATGACGAAACCGAGCGCGAAGGAGGCGATCATCATGGTTGCCGGATTTGCCTGGCGGAACCGCCTGAAGACGACGACTTCGCACAGCACCGACAGCCCGGCCCCGCAGAGGAGAACGAAGGGCACCAGCAGGTACCACGGCAATTGGCCGGCGAAGACGATGGCCATGGCGTCTGTTGAGGGCCATAGCAGCGCGAAGACGCAGAAGGCGATGACGTCGCCATGCGCGAAGTTCACCAGCCGCATCACACCGAAGATGAGGGCGATGCCAAGCGCGCCCAGCGCGTAGAGCGAACCAAGCGAGAGTGCGTCGAACAGGATCTGGAGCATCTCAGTGGTCCTCGTAGCCGAAATAGGCAGCCTGGATCGCCTCGCTGTTGCCGAGCGTCCGCGCGTCACCATCGAGCACGATCTGTCCGCCACGCATCAGGATCATCCGCCCGCCCACCATCATCGCCCGGGCCGAGCTCTGCTCAACGATCAGGAGCGTGAGCTGGCGCTGCGCACGCAGCGCGATCAGCCGCTCGTAGACCTGATCGTTGATGTTGGGGGCGAGGCCCAGCGAAGGCTCGTCGATGGCTACAAGCCGCGGATTGGTCATCAACGCGCGTCCGATGACCAGCATTTGCTGCTGCCCGCCGGACAGCAATCCCGCCTGCCCATGCCGTCTCTCTTTCAGCATCGGGAAGGTTGCGTAGACGGCTTCGAGTTCGTCGGCCGCTCGGCTGCGCCAGCCGCGTTCGCGGGCGTGCATGCCGGTTCCGACCAGAAGGTTCTCTTCGGTCGTCAGCGAGCCGAAGACATCGCGCCCCTCCGGCACCATGGAGAATCCGAGCCGGGCGATGTTCTCCGGCGCCTGGCCGGTGATCTCATGACCTGCAAGGTCGATCCGGCCGCCCGCCACCGGCGTAACACCGGCGATCGCGCGCAGCAGCGAAGACTTCCCGGCTCCGTTCGGGCCGGTGATGAACAGGATTTCTCCCTCGTCCATGGAGAAGGAGACATTGCGGACCGCCGTGAGACGGCTATAGCGGATGGTGATATCGGAAAGGGCGAGCAGGCTCATTCCATCGCCTCCAGCACAGGCAGGTCGGTGTTCGCGGCCGTGCCCATATAGGCGTGGCGCACCTTCTCGCTGTCGCGGATCGCGGCAGGCGGCCCTTCCTCGATGATCGCTCCGGAATCGAGCACGACGATATGCTGGCAAAGGCCGAGCACCAGCCCGACATTGTGCTCGATGAGCAGGACACCACAGCCGAGATCGCTGGCGATATGTCTTATCAGGGCCGAAAGCTCCCGCGCCTCCAGCGCGCTCATGCCAGCCGCGGGCTCGTCGAGCAGGATGTACGCGGGCCGTCCCATCAGGGCGCGGCCAATGGCGACGCGGCGCTCGTCCGTATATGGCAACGTTCCGGCGATGCGGGTGCCCAGCGCACCGATGCCTATCCAGTCGAGCATCGCTTCCGCTTCGGCGATGGCAGCGCGCCGGCTCATTCCCAGACCAACGCCGGTTACCTCCAAATTGTCCAGCACAGGCAGGTCGCGGAAGAGCCGCCCACCCTGGAAGGTGCGGGCAATGCCGCGCCGCCGGACCTGATGCGGCTTGAGACCTGTGAGTGCTGCCCCGTCGAGCTTGATGGTGCCTTCCGTCGGTGCCTGGAAGCCGGTCAGCACGTTGACGAGCGTGGTCTTGCCAGCGCCATTCGGGCCGATGAGGCCACTGATGCGGCCGGGCGTAATTTGGAGGTCTACCGATGACAGAGCCTTCAGCCCCGCAAACGATACCGAGACATTCTCCGCGCTCAGATGACTCATGACCCTTTCCTTCTTTCTACCGACGGAAAGGCGCGAAGCATCCGGCCTTGCGGCCAGTCACGTTGCAAATGTCTTCCCCTGTCGGTTCCGGCGGTCTCTGGCGGACTGCTCGGGTGCCAAATTCACGCCGTTGCCCGGCGTCGTCTTGTCGTTTCGCGCACCGGATTTTGTCTTCCGCCACGCACGGTCGGTTTTGGCCGGCCGATCTCCTCGCCACCGGCTCCTCCGCCGGCATTTTCCCGGCTGACGTCAGCCGGCCAGATGCCCTTCAGCACGCGCCAGCGCGGCGCGCTGTTCGGTTCGCGCGGCAAGCGCGTCTTCCAGCGTCACCGGAACGAAGCGCGCCGGGGTGTGCGGCTGGAGCTGGGCGATAAGGTCCATGTCGGCCGATATCACCACGCCCAGCATCATGTACCCGCCACCCGAAACCGCGTCCCGGTGAAGAACGATCGGCTCCGTGCCACTCGGCACCTGGACGGATCCGTAGGGATAGCAGGCATCGACGATGTTCGAGGGATCGGAGCCCGCACCGAAAGGCTGCTCGCGCTCGACGAATTCCAGCGGCGTCCCACCCCGGAAGCGATAGCCGATGCGGTCGGCTTCGGGTGCGACCTTCCAGGTTTCCTCAAAGAACCGAGTGCCGGCAGCTTCAGTGATCCGATGCCAGTACATGCCGGGAAGCATTCTGAGTTCCGCCGGACTATTGCCCGCGCGGCGCAGATTTGCAGGCAGTGAAAGACCGGCTTTGCCGGAACCTTCGCCGAGGGGAAGCTCATCACCCGTCTTCAGCGTGCGGCCCTGATGGCCGCCGAGTGCGCCCAGAATGTAAGTCGAGCGCGAACCGAGAACCACGGGTACGTCGATACCGCCGGAGACGGCCAGATAAGCGCGCGCGCCGCCCTTGAGGAAGCCGAAGGAAAGCCGGTCACCGGCCTTCACCGGAAAACTTTCCCAGGTCGGCCGTTCCTCGCCATTGAGTTTGGGGGGGAGTTCTCCTCCCGTGACGGCGACGACCGCGGATTGGGTGAATTCGAGTTCGGGGCCCATGAAGGTGGCTTCGAGCACCGCGGCACCCGGATCGTTGCCGACAAGCAGGTTTGCGATGCGTGTGGCAAAGCGGTCCATGCCGCCGCCTTCGGGAATGCCGACATGGTAGTGGCCTGGTCGGCCAAGGTCCTGCACGGAAGTGGAGAGGCCGGGAGAGATTACCTTAACGGCCATTGATAAGCTCCATCAGCTTTGCATTGGTGCCGTAAATATCGCTGTTGAAGTCCTTCAGGCTGAAGGTGCACTCGCGAACCGTCGGCTGCCACCGATTGGCTTCGATTTCCTCCAGCGTGGCGTCGTAGTCATCGCGGCCAATGGCCTTGAACTTGACGATGTCGCCTGGCTTGAACAGGCACATATCATCGGAGAGGTAGCGCACCTTCCTGGTCGGGTCGTAGATCGGAGCCGGGGTTATGCCATACATCTGGTAGCCGCCAGCGCCGCGCACCGAATAGATCGCTGCAAAGCAGCCGCCATGGCCAATGGTGAGCTTGGGAGTGTCGGTGCGTGGACGCAAGTATTTCGGCGCCTGAATCTGTTTCTTGCGCTCAACCATCTGGTACAGGAAGGGGAGTCCGGCGACGAAGCCGACCATGGACACGAACCAGGGCTGGCCGGAATAGGCCGTGATAAACTCTTCCACCGTGGCGTAGCCGTTGATGCGTGCCGAATATTCAAGATCGGTGGAGGAGGGGTCCTGATGGCGCTCGCGGAAGCGCAGGCAGGTTTCACGCGTCCATGGATCCTGGAAATAAACCGGCAGTTCGATGATCCGGGTCTTCAGCACCGGGTCCGCCTTCGAGGCCGCCTCTTCCATCGACTTCAGTTCGCTGAGCAAATCCTGCGGCTTGACGATGTCGGGGTTGAAGCGAATCTGGAAGCTGGCGTTGGCTGGGCAGATCTCGGTGACACCTCGGATGCCTGCCGTACGCACCGCGTTCGTCATCGAAAGGCCGGTAAAGAAGGAGGTGAGCGACATTTCTTCGGACACCTCGCCGAAGATATGTTCGTCACCGCCGAAGTTGAATCGTATCGACATCGGTCCTCCTTAACCCGCCAATGCTGCGGCGTTTTCGATGAGCCAGCCTTCCAGCCAGCGGGTATGCACGTCTCCCGCCCGTACCGCCGGATCGGCGGCCAGCGCAAGAAACAGCGGCTTGGTGGTCTTGAGCCCGCCGATCTTCAACTCGTTGAGCGCGCGGATCAGGCGCACTATCGCCGCCTCGCGCGTCTCTGCATGCACGATCAGCTTGGCAAGCAGCGAGTCATAGAAGGGCGGCACCTGATAGCCTTGATAGAGCATCGAATCGAAGCGTACGCCCGGACCGCCGGGAATGCGAAGCTCGGCCACCTGCCCGGGGAATGGAGCGAACTCCTTCGCCGGGTCTTCGGCATTGAGCCGGACTTCGATCGCATGCCCCTTGACGGAGACATCGCCTTGCCGAATCCGCAGCTTCTCGCCGCCGGCGATGCGAAGCATCTCCGCAACGAGGTCGATGCCGGTGATCGCTTCGGTGACCGGGTGCTCGACCTGGATACGGGTGTTCATCTCGATGAAGTAAAAGCGATCTGCTTCATCGTCATAAAGATACTCTACCGTGCCGGCACCAGAGTATTTGACCGCCTTGGCCAAAGCGACCGCCGAAGCGCAGAGATCCTCGCGCAGCCTGTCTGAAAGTGCGCGAGACGGCGCCTCCTCCCAAACCTTCTGGCGTCGCCGCTGCAGTGAGCACTCCCGCTCGTAGCAGTGAATGGCATCGCTTCCGTCCGCCAGCACCTGCACCTCGATATGGCGGGCCTTGCCGATCACTTTTTCCATGTAGAGGCCACCGTCGCCAAAGGCGGCGAGGGCTTCTGCTTCGGCCTGAGGAAAGGCTTGTTCGAACTCGGCGAGCGAGTTGGCGATGCGGATGCCCCGCCCGCCGCCGCCTGCCGCCGCCTTGATCATCACCGGAAAACCGGTTGCGGTCAGCACCTCGTGGCCAGCCTTGAGGCCCTCGACCCGGCCAGCCGAGCCAGGCACCACAGGGACACCTGCAGCGGCGGCGGCCGATCGCGCCGAGACCTTGTCTCCCATCATCCGGATCGCATCTCCCGACGGGCCGACGAAGACCAATCCAGCGCCTGTGACCGCGTCGGAAAACGCGGCATTCTCGGCAAGGAAACCATAGCCAGGATGAACGCTGTCGCAACCGGTGTCGCGGGCAGCCTTCAGAATTGCTTCGACATTGAGATAGGACTTCTTTGCTGCTGGTGGGCCGATGTTGACCGCTTCGTCCGCAAGCTGGACGTGGAGCGACTCGGCGTCTGCGGCCGAATACACCGCCACGGTGGCGATCCCCAAATCTTGCGCGGCCCGGATGATCCTGACCGCTATCTCGCCCCGGTTGGCAACCAGAAGCTTTTTCAGCATCAGTCGAGATCCGCGATAGGTGCGCCGGCCATGATCGGGTCTTCATTGTCGGCAATGAAGCGGATGTTCGTACCGGCCGTCTCGGCCCTCACTTCGTGGAACGACTTCATCACTTCGATGAGGCCGATTACGTCTCCGGCGGAAACCGCGTCGCCATCCGCCTTGTAGGGCGGCTGGTCTGGCGAAGCGCTGCGATAGAAAGTGCCGGGAAGAGGCGAAAGAATCTGGGCCATAAAAAGCTCCGGAAAACTGCAGACAGACTAATTTGGAACCGCCTGCGCGGGCGGGTTCGGTCGAGTTCAGTGCCAGGGAGCGATTGCGGTGCGCACGGCCCTGGCTATTTCGATGGCGTTCGGCGTATCGGAATGCACGCAGATGGTTTCGCAGCGTACGGGAAAGAAACTGCCGTCCTCTGCCGTGCCCTCGCCCTCCCTGATGGCGCGCACGCACCGCTCGGCCATCTCTGCGGGGTCCTTGGCGTCATGAACGCGTGTCAAGATCAGCTTGCCGGAGGCATCGTAGTCGAGATCGGCATAGAACTCGGCGACGAATGGGATACCGCGCTCTTGATAGATCTTCTCATGCAGGGTGCCCGTCATGCCGAAGAGGGGTACGCCGAAAATCTCTGCCGCGTCGCACACGCCATGGGCGATTGCCTCCTGCTGCATGGCCATGAAGTAGAGGCTGCCATGCGGCTTGATGTGGTGGAGTTCCACACCCTCGGCCCTGAGGAAGCCGGCAAGCGCTCCCACCTGGTAAATGATGGTGTTCCTGACTTCTTCGCGGGTCATCCGCATCTCGCGCCGGCCGAAACCCTGAATGTCGGGCAAGCCTGGATGGGCGCCGATCTTTACGCCACTCGCCTTGGCGCTGCGGACGGCGGCGTGCATGTGATCCGGATCGGAGGCATGAAAACCACAGGCGACATTGGCAACGTCGATGATGGGCATCATGCCCATATCATCGCCAACCTTGTAGAGGCCAAAGCTTTCGCCCATGTCGCAGTTTAGCGTCACCGCCATCGCATTGTTACCCCTCGAAGCTGCCGTCTTTGCGGCGTTGCAGCATTTTTTGCGCATGTGAGGGCGTTTGTGAAATAGTAGTTTATTGATTGTCATATCAAAAAAACAGATAATGGTTCTGGGCCGGAGCGCACCATGACCATCACCTTGAAACAGCTTGATTATTTTATCGCGACCGCCGAGAGCGGACAGGTCAGTCATGCTGCGGTGGAACTCAACATCTCGCAATCGGCCGTCACTGCGGCGATAAAGACGCTTGAGGCTGACCTGGGCGTACGGCTTTTGGAGCGTAACCACGCTGGCGTAAGACTGACTATGGAGGGCGCGCGGTTCCTTGAACATGCGCGTGTTATCACCGGGGCCGTCGCTGCCGCCGTCCGAAGCCCGTTGCGCGATAGGAAAGGCCTGGCGGGCAAGCTGCGGCTTGGCATGACCTACACGGTCGTCGGCTACTACATGTCGCGCCACTACGCGCGGTTTCGAAAGACCTATCCCGAGATCGAGGTCGAGGTGCTGGAATTGCCTCGAGACGCTCTCGAAAGCGGCTTGATGTGCGGGGATATCGACATGGCCGTGATGCTGGTGTCCAACCTGGAACACACCAAGGAGTTGGCGCAGGAGGTCTTGATGCGGTCGAACCGCCGGCTCTGGCTTTCGGCTGATCATCATCTGCTCGCGCGGCGGGAAATCAGCCTCGCCGATGTGGCGGCGGAAGACTATGTCATGCTGACGGTGGACGAGGCACGCACGACAGCCGCCCGTTACTGGGATGCCGCGGGCCTTTCGCTCCGCGCCGTCCTTACCACCAGTTCGGTCGAGGCCGTGCGGTCGCTCGTGGCTGCCGGCATGGGGGTCACTGTCCTGTCCGACATGGTTTACCGCCCCTGGTCCTTGGAGGGGCAGCGCATCGAAGTGCGCGGGCTTGTCGAGCCCATCCCCACTATGGATGTCGGCCTGGCCTGGTCGCGGGACAGATCAATCGAACCGGCAGCGGCGGCCTTCCGGGCCTTCATGTCCGTGACCATGGGCGGCGGCGGCTAACCGCCTGCCGTCAGGCAGGCGCTATGGCTCAGGCTCGCTGGTTGAGCAGCAGAGCGTGCCGCGCGTGGGAGTTGATGCCTCGCATCATCAAGGGGGATTTCACCTTTGTCGCAAAAAACGCCAAGGGCTTCAGAAAACTCTAAAGAGCCGGTTCACGCCGGCCTCGTCATCGTCGTCTGGCAGGTTGTTCCCGACAAACAGAAGGAACTCTTGGACAGTCTTCTTGGTCACCACCTCGGGTCGGAACCGGAAAAGTCTCTCATTGGAGGGCGGTGACTTCACGGTTGCGGGCTACGATCTGCTCGTGGCGGAGGGGGGTCGTCGCCTCCATGAAGCCCTTGATCAGTGCGTCGCGAGCTCCGGGTGCGCGCGCCTTTTCCGCCGTGGACAGCGCATGCTGAAGATCAGGCAACGTCAGTTCCGTGCAGTAGGCTGGCGTGCCCGGTTGCTGGCGCCAGGAATTCGCGAGATCGCCGGCATCAAATGCGTCGAAACCGGTCTCGTCCACCAGTTCGCGTGCGATCGCTTTGGCATGCGCATCATCGCCTGCGACGGGGATCGCGATCCGTCCGGCCGTTCCGGCCGCTGCGCCACCTTCGGCGAGCGTTTGGGCGAGGACCGCATTGAACGTCTTGACCACCGGCCGGCCGAGTTGTTCGCTGGACCAGACGCTTTCCGGCTTGCCATCGTCAACCTCCGCGATGTTCCCGTCGCGCATAGGATAATAATTGGAGGTGTCGATCACGACCACGTCGGCTGGTACATCGGCAAAGATGTTGGCGACATCGGGAATCTTCGCAAACGGGATCGATAGAACGATCGCCTCGACATCCCTGGCTGCTTCGTGCGCGGCAACCGGGAGCGCACCAACCTTCATCGCCTTCTCGCGGATGTCATCAGGCCCCTTCGAGCCCGCCAGCTTCACCGCGTGTCCGGCCGCTGTCAGCTTTCGTGCGAGGGTGGTGCCGATATTTCCCGCGCCGATAATGCCGATGTTCATGTCGATTTCCTTCCAGATAATTGTGATTATGAGCTCAGCGCACGATGCGCGGATCGATCCCGTGTTGAGCGGGACATCCAGATGGTCGCGCAGGGTGGTGCCGCCATAACCCCCGATGGAACAGCCCGCCTCGAACTTCGTATAGCTCGCGCGCGGCATCGACTGCGCGCGCCAGGCCCCAGGCAGGTTGCCGTGCCGTTGCCCAGATGCATGCCGGTATCATCTGCCTGACCATTATCCTCGTTTCGCCGGCTCATGCCGACCTGTTAGAACAGTCGACCACCGGCTATATGGAGACTGTCTCCGCTTCGACTTTAGATACGGACAGTGTCTCCGATCTTCAAGGGTTCAAAGGTCAGTCATGTCTCAATCGTCGATCGCGTCAGCCCTCCGCAGGGACGCGCAACACAATCGGGCGCACATTCTCGAGGTGGCGCGACAAGCGTTCGGCAACGACAGTATTGACGTTTCGATGGATGCTATCGCGAAGCTGGCGGGCGTGGGGGCAGGGACGCTCTACCGCCATTTTCCAAACAAAGACGCCCTCCTGGCTGCGCTGCTAGTTCTTCACTATGAAAGCCTCGACCATCGTCGCGTTGAAATCGAAGCCGGGGAGAGCGATGCAGGCCGCGCACTCGAACTCTGGGTTGAAGCTCTCGGCGACTGGATGCTGGCTTATGAGGGCTTGCCTGAACCGTTACGGGCCGCTTGCCGAGTAGAATCCCCGCTGACGCCGACCTGCCATGCTGTCGTCGCGACGACGGAGCGAATCCTGAAGGCTGCACAGGACGAAGGGCTTGCACGACGGACGATGACCGGGCGCGATATTTTTTTCGGAGCACTGGCGATCGCTTGGGCGAGCGGCGCAACGGCAGCGGGCGAAGACACTCGGAACGTGCTTCGCGACGTCCTGAAGAACGGATGGATGGAACCGAAAACAGCACCGGGCGGCGGAGTTTAGTCCGCCTATCCGACTGCGCAGCCTTTCGAATTTCATAACGCTGTCGCCAGCGCGTGTGCATCAAACAAACGCTTTCTGAATGGCTGCCGTAGTCTGGATGGACGGCGGCTTTTGGGCCTGGGAAGAGCGGCGTGCGAGGGCGGCAATTGGTGGCTGAAACTTTGCGACCAAGCGTGAGCACACGTCTTGGCGCTATGCTATGATTTCTGATCCCGCTTCCTGAAAACGGGGGATTCCGCAGAGCCTGAGGCAAGTCACCACTTCGTCCAGGATGATATCGAGTGCCTTGGCCACACCGGACTCGCCAGCCACGGCGCCGAACAGGGCGGCCCGGCCGATCGCCGCGACGGTGGCGCCGCGTGCCTTGGCCTTGATGATGTCCGTGCCCGTGCGGATACCGGAATCGATGAGGATCGGGACTTGGGCGCCAAGTGCCTCACGGATGGCGGGCAGGGCATCGATGCTCGATACAGCACCGTCGAGCTGACGGCCTCCATGGTTGGACACCCAGATGCCATCGGCACCAGCCGCGACCAGTCGCGACGCGTCGCCCGGGTGCAGGACGCCCTTGACCAGCAGCCGGCCTTTCCACCAGTCGCGGATCTGGCGGAAATCGTCCCAGTCGAAACCTGCATGGAGGCTGCCGCCAACACGCGCGGCGATCGTCAGGCCGGCGCTGTTGTCACCGAGATAGCCGCGGACGTTCTCGAACTGGGGCAGACGACCGCGCAGCAGGCGCAGCGACCAGCCAGGATGAAGCATGCCTTCCCAGAGATGCCGGGCCGAAGGCCGCAGTGGGATGGATATGCCGTTCCTAAGATCCTTTTCGCGCTTGCCCCCGGCTTGCAGATCAACGGTCACCACCAGCGTCGAATAGCCAAATTCTTCCGCTCGCCTCACCAGTTGGCGATTGAAGTCGAAATCCTTGAGCACGTAAAGCTGGAACCACAGCGGCCCCTGTACGGCTCGCGCCATGCCTTCGATGCTGGCCGTGGCCATGGTGGAGAGTGTGTAGGGGATGCCGCGAGCGGTTGCCGCCCTCGCGATGGCAATGTCGGCTCCGGGCCTGACCAGCGCGCAGGAACCCATCGGGCTGATCACGAGCGGTGTCGGCAAGGTCTCGCACCAGAGCGTCGTGGAAACGTTCGGATGCGAAACATCGGTAAGCACGCGCGGCAAAAGTCTGATCTTTTCGAAATCGCTTCGGTTGGCGTTAAGGGTGAGTTCCTGCCCCGCCCCGCCGTCGATGAATTCGAAGATGGATTTCGGCAGGCGACGACGGGCAAGCCTGCGAAAATCCTCGACCGAAACCTGGCGATCGAGAGCGCCCATCTCAAGCCTCGCCCTCGTGCCGGTCGGCAATGAATATCCGGCGCATGAGCGTCTGGCCGACCTTGCGAGGCCCAACAAGATCTATCTTCACCTTGATCATCAGTCACGCCGCTGCCGCGAACCGGTCGCAGATCGAGCGGGTTATCTCGCTGGTCGACGCCCTGCCTTTCAGGTCGGCGCTCAGGAGCCCGTTGGCCAGGCAGTCCTCGGTCACGCGACGGATGCGCGCCGCGGCCTGGTTGAGCCTCTCGTCGCCATGCTTGTGGCCGAGCCAGTCGAGCATCGAGGCTGCCGACAGGATCGTCCCATACGGATTGGCGATACCTTGGCCGGCAATGTCGGGCGCCGAGCCGTGCGCGGCCTGGAAGAAGCCGTTGGCCGCGCCGATCTCGGCTGAAGGCGCCATGCCCATCCCGCCCACCGTCGCAGCGGCGAGGTCGGACAGGATGTCGCCGAACATGTTCTCGCTGACGACGACGTTGAAATGGCCCGGTTTCAGCACGAGATGCATCGCCATGGCGTCGACCAGCGCGTGCTCGGTCGCGATATCGGGATAGTCCTTCGCCACTTCGTCGAAGACGGAGCGGAAGAAGGCATAGCTGCGCAGCACGTTGGCCTTGTCGCAGCAGGTGACCCGGCGCACGCCGTCACGGGGCGCGCCGCCCGACTGGCGCGCCAGTTCGAAGGCCTTGCGCACGATGCGCACGATGCCGGATCGGGTCTGCACCAGCGTGTCGACCGCCACTTCGCCGCGCAACAGGGCGCCCGATCCCCGCGCGGCGTAAAGCCCTTCGCTGTTCTCGCGCAAGATGATGTAGTCGATATCGCCGGCCTTCACTCCGCTCAACGGGCTAGGCACGCCCTCGAAGAGCCTGATGGGGCGGACGTTGGCATAGAGATCGAGTTCGAAGCGCAGTCTCAGCGTGAAATCCAGGCCTGCTTCGGTTCCATCGGGATGGACGACGCCCGGCAAGCCGCCCGCACCATGCAGGATGGCGTCCGCCGCGCGGCAGGCCTGGAAGGTCGGCTCGGGAAAGCTCTGGCCGGTCTTCAGGAAATGCTCGGCTCCGGCCGGGTATTCGCTGAAGTGCAAGGGGTTGCCGGGACCAAGCGCTGCTTTCACCACTTGAACCGCTGCGGCGCAGACTTCCGGGCCGATGCCGTCGCCATGCACCACGGCGATTTCGTAGACAGGCTTCATCGCCAACTCCCAAATGGTCTAACGCTCAGATGCACTTGCCGCCGTCGACATTGAGGTCGACGCCGGTGATCATGCTGGCCTCGTCGGAGCACAGGAATGCCGCGGCGTTGCCCATGTCCGCCGGCGTAGACAGCCTGCCGATCGGAATGGTGGCGACGACGCGGGCGCGGTTTTCCTCGCCGGAGCCGATGAAGGTGGACAGAAGCGGCGTGTCGCCGGCAACCGGGTTGATGGCGTTGACGCGGATGCCGAAGGGGGCGAGTTCCACGGCCATGGCCCGGGTGGCGGCAATCGCCCAGCCTTTGGAAGCATTGTACCAAGTCAAATTCGGGCGCGGCGAGACGCCGCCGGTGGAGGCGACGTTGAGGATGGCGCCCGATTTGATGGATTTGAAATGCGCAACGACCGCACGGGCGCCATTGTAGATGGATCGCATGTTGACGTTGGCGATCCGGTCGAACATCTCTTCGTCCATCGTCTCGAGCGCCAGGGGCGGCTGGGCCACGCCGGCATTGTTGACCAGTATGTCGAGACCGCCAAAGGCCGAGCGGGCCAGGTCTGCCGCCGCTTCGAAGCTTGCGAGTGTCGAGACGTCGCCAGTGATTGGCCGCACATTTTTGCCGACTTCGGCAGCAACGCGGGCCGCGGCGGCCTCATCACGGTCCATCAACACGACCCGCGCACCTTCGGTGACGAATTTCCTGACGATGCCTTCGCCAAATCCCGAACCGCCGCCAGTGACGACAGCGACCTTGCCAGCAAGTCTCATATCTGCTCCTCCGTTGCCGGCACCATCGGGGAAGTCGCGTACATTGCACAGTCCGATTATCTGAACGCCCTTTTAGCTTTCCTTGTTTGAGGTCGACCGGCGTGGGAGGCATAGTCGCCACGGAATTGTGAGGAGGAAGGGATGACGCTGAATTTCGACCCGCGGGCGAAGGCCACGGCGCTCTACCACGGCGAATTCCGGCCGATGTTCGTCGGCGGCAAGTGGGTTCCGGCACAATCCGGCCAGGAGATGCAGGCGCTCAACCCGGCGACTGGCGAAGTGCTGGCCACCGTCCCGCGTGGCTCGGCCGCCGACATCGATGCGGCGGTGGCCGCTGCGCGCACGGCTTTCGAAGGGCCGTGGTCAAAATTCTCGCCCTATGAGCGGCAGTGCGTGCTTCTGCGCATCGCCGATCTCTTCGAGACTCATTGGGAAGAGCTCAGCGTTTCCGACACTCTCGACATGGGACTGCCGATCACGCGCACGCTCGCCAACCGGCGGCGCGTCATCGGCATGCTGCGCTTCTATGCGGGCATGGCGACCGCGCTGCATGGCGAATCCATAGACAATTCGATCCCCGGCGAGATCGTCAGCTTCACAAGGCGCGAGCCGGTGGGCGTTGTCGGCGCGATCATCCCCTGGAACGCTCCGACCGCCGCGTCGATCTGGAAGATCGCGCCGGCGCTGGCCACCGGCTGCACCATCGTGCTGAAGCCCTCGGAGGACGCCTCGTTGACGCCGCTGCTGATCGCCAGGCTGATGCAGGAAGCCGGCGTTCCCGACGGCGTCGTCAACGTCGTCACCGGCACCGGGGCGGAGGCCGGTGCGCGGCTCGCTGAACATCCCGACGTCAACAAGATCGTCTTCACCGGCTCGACGCTGACCGGGCAGGCCATCGCGCGGGCGGGCGTGACAAACCTCAAGCGCGTTTCCCTGGAACTCGGCGGCAAATCGCCGATCATCGTCTGCCGCGATGCCGACATCGACAGGGCTGTTCCTGTCGCCGCGATGGCGGTGTTCGTGCATTCGGGCCAGATCTGCATCGCCGGATCGCGGCTGTTCGTGGCGCGCGAAATCCATGACGAATTCGTGCGCCGGGTCGCCGAGTTTGCCGGCAGGCTTCGCATCGGCCATGGCATCGAGGCGGAAACCGAAATCGGCCCGCTCATCAATGCCAGGCAGGCCGGCAAGGTGGTGGGCTATATCAAGGCCGGCCGCGACGAAGGCGCGGAACTGATAGCGGGCGGATCTCGACTGACGGGCGAGCCCTACGACGGCGGCAATTTCATCGCGCCGACCGTCTTCGGCGCGGTGTCGGACAATATGACCATCGCGCGTGAAGAAATCTTCGGTCCGGTGATTTCGGCGATGCCGTTCGACACGCTCGACGAAGCCGTGGCGCGGGCCAATGCGACGCCCTATGGCTTGGCAGCCGGCATTTTCACCACCCATCTGGGCACCGCGCACAAGCTCGCCCGCCGCATCAAGGCCGGCTCGGTGTGGGTCAACATGTACCACGCCATCGACCCGGCGGTGCCGTTCGGCGGCATGAAGATGTCCGGCTACGGCCGCGAGGGCGGCATCGAACATCTGCATGAATATCTGGAGACCAAATCGGTCTGGATCCAGACCGACTGAGGGTGCGCTGATATTCAGGTGAGGCCGGGCTGCGAATGACGGCGTTCCCGCACTATTCTCGGCGCTCGTGCTAGGTGCCTGTCCGAAGGCGCGATGCTCAGTTTGCCAGTTCGCGCAAATTGGTGCGGATGAGGTTCATCAGCTGTTCGGAGAAGGAGTGGTGCACATAGCCCCGCGCGGTGATGATGCCGACGGAGCGGTGGGCGTCGCGATGGTCGATCGGCACCACTCGCATGCGCTCGTCATTGCGCGAAATGGCGATGCCGGGCACCACGCAGACGCCAAGTCCCGAACACACCAGCGCCACCGCCGTCTGTGCGCTTTCGACCTCGTATTGCGGCTTGAGCTCGATGCCTTCCGCCGCCGTCAGCCGATCGACAAGGCCGCGCACGGCGGTTTTGCGGTTGAGCAGGATGAGCGGATAGCGCAGCAGGTCGGAGAGCAGCAGCTTCTTTTCGCCGCCGTATATTTCCGTGGGAATGCAGGCCATCAGCGGATCGTCGAGGATAGACTCGAACTGGAAGTCCGTCAGGTTTGGCAGTTCGGGGCCGATGTAGAACTCGACCTCCTGCTGTTGCAAAAGGCCAAGCGCGGCCTGCGGCGGGCTCTCGATGACCTCGACGATGCTGCGGGGATAGCGCAACTTGAATGTCGCCAGGATATCGCCCAGCCGGCTTGCCGCGAGCGTCGGGGCGCAGGCGATCTGCACCTTGCCCTTGCGCCGAGCGGCGACCTCCGTCAGCCGGTCGAGGCTGGTCTGCACCTGTGACATCACATTGGCGATCTCCTCGAACAGGATCTGGCCTTCCGGCGTCAGGCTTGCACGCTGTGCGGTGCGGATAAACAGCGAGATGCCGATCTGCTCCTCAAGGTCGCGAATCTGCATCGAGACCGCCGATGGCGAACGATTGCTCTCCTCGGCAGCACGACGGAAGCTGCCGTTTTCGGCGGCAAGCAGGAACGTCTGCAGAAGTTTGAGGTTGATGCTGGGCATATCCGCTCGGGCAGGGTGATCTGGCCCTTTGACCTATTCAGACGCGGAACCGATTGCAAGGCAATAGGACCGGCCAGACATTGGGCCTGGCTTGACCGGCAAAAGTGTCTCTCTTGTCGCGCCGCTCAATGAACCGCGGCGAACATGACGCGCTCCTCGGTGGCCTCCGACAGCATCATCTCCTCGACCACGCGGCCGCGCTTGACCACCAGAATGCGATCCGAAACAGCGAGAATTTCAGGCAGATAGGACGAGATGACAACGACGGCCATGCCTTGCTCGGCGAGATCGCTGATGAGCTGGTGGATCTCGACGATGGCGCCGACGTCGACACCGCGTGTCGGCTCGTCGAAGATCACCAGCCTCGGCTTCTGGATTAGCGATTTGGCGATCACGACCTTTTGCTGGTTACCGCCGGAGAGCTCGATCATCCGGGCTCGGTCGCTGGTCTGCCGCAGGCTCAGGCGTTCACCCCATTCGCGGGCAAGTTGCCTGGCCCGCGCCAGCGACACCATGGAGACGGGATTGGCGCCCTCGGTCAGTTCACCCATTTGCAGGTTCTCGCCCGCGGTCATGGTTTCGAAGAAACCGTCGACCTTGCGATCCTCGGTGACATAGACGATGCCGTCGCGCACCGCAGGCCTGGGCACCCGGTAGCGCACCGACTTGCCGAGCAGGCGGATCTCGCCGCCGTGGAAGATGTTGCGCTTCAACAGTCCAGCGACGACCTTGGCCATTTCGGTGCGGCCGGCGCCGACAAGGCCGAACATGCCGGTGACCTGGCCCGAAAACACCGAGAAGGAAGAGTTGCGCACCAGGCTGGCGCAGGACAGGTTCTCGACCGAAAGCACCTTGTCGCCATAGGGCCGCGCCGTGCGCTTGACCTCGCCATGCAGCGTTTCGGTCAGCGTACGGCCGACCATGGCCTGCACGATCGAAGCGCGGGTGAAGCCCTTGGCTTCGCCGGACGCGACGATCTCACCATCGCGCATGACCGTGATGCGGTTAGCGACGGCAAGCGCCTCTTCCAGCGCATGGGTGATGAAGATGACGGCGATGCCCTCCTTCACCAGCCGCTGCAAAAGTTTGAAGAAGTGGCTTTTCTCTTCGGGCGTCAGCGTCGCGGTCGGCTCGTCGAAGATGATGACGCGGGCCTTGTGGTGGACGGCGCGCGCGATCTCCACCATCTGCTTGTGCGCCGCGCCCAGCGTGCTGACCTGCGCGGACGGGTCGACCTGGAAGCCCATGCCGGCGAGGAACTGCCGCGCCTGAATATAGAGGCCGCGCAACCGGTTGAACATCTTCTCTTCGCCGAGATAGAGATTCTGCGCCACCGTCATGGCCGGCACCAGGTTGGTTTCCTGGAACACCATGGCGATGCCAGCGCGCAGCGCTTCGGCGGGCGTGGCGAAGGACACATCCTTGCCGTCGAAGGTCATCTTGCCCTCGGTCAGCTTGAAGACACCGGCCATGACCTTGGTCAGCGTCGACTTGCCGGCGCCGTTTTCTCCGAGCAGCGCATGGATTTCGCCCTTGCGCAGGTCGAAATTGACATTCTTGAAGGCCGGAATGCGCGCGAACGCCTTGGCGGCGTCCCTGAGTTCAATGATGTTGGCGTCCGACATCGCTTAGCCTCGCTTGCCACTGGCGGCGCTCGCCACGCGCACGATCCGCGATCCGCCGCGCGAGGCGACCAGAAGGTCATCGCCCAGCTCGCAGGCGCTCAGCGTCCCGTGCACCTTGCCGTCGGCGCGCGAATGGAAACTCGACAGCGGCTTCATGTTCTGGTCGCAAAGGACCACCAGCCCGTAGGACCTTGTCACCGCGTATGGCTTCAGCACGTTCATCTGCTTCAACTGGCTGCCTTGCATGGGCTCGCGATAGTCGCGCCATGACCCGAGCGACGGCGCCATCCAGTAGGCCTCGGGGACTTCCGCCAGCATGCGGGTGCGGTAGGTGTCCTCGCGCAGGATGAACTCCACCAGCTGGTTGCGCACGGAATAGAAGGTCAGCCAGTAGCCGGCGTTGAAGGCCGGAGCGATGCGCGCGGGGTAGGCCGGCAGATGCTCCAGCACGGGCAGCGTCGCCTTGGTGGCAAGGTCGATCGCCAGCACGCGGTGGCGCCAGGCCTCCGAGACGTAGATGCGGTTGGAGCCGGTGGTGGCGATGCCGGCCGGCCAGGCCAAGCCATCCCTGATCAGCTCCAGCCGGCCGTTTTTCAGATCGAGCCGCCAGACCGAACCGGATACGCTCTTCTGCATCAGGTCGCGACGCCAACCGCTCGCCTGCACTGAGGCCGAGCCGTTGGCCACCAGCAAGGTGTTGCTGTCGAGGAAGGTGAGAGCGGTGATGCAGGAGAGGCGCCGAGCCTCCTCGCCCGTCGCCTCGCGCCCGTCATGCAGGCCGCCGCGGATGACGACGCCCTTGCCGTCGATGGCCATCGCGGTCATGCCGCGGGCATGGGCGAGTGCTGTGATCTCGCCCGGAAATTCCTGCAAGGTTTCGGCATGGCCGTCGGCGCTAAAGCGCATCAGCCGGTTGGCGCTGCTTGCCAGGAGGCCCTTTTCGGTGCGCACGAGATTGTCGGCCTCGGCGAGGCCGGCGAATTGGCCGGCTTCCTCCAGTCCTTGGTTGGGCAGCAACGGCCCGTCGAGCGTCGGCACGGTCACGGCCCACTCGCCACGGCCGAGAAAGCGGTCAAGAAGCTGGTTCAAACCGCTCATGACTTTTTGCCCCAGTAGGAATCCGAGCTGAACCAGTCGGGATCGACGCCTTTCAGGGGCAAAGTGCCCATGCGGTTGTTGAAGATGCCGCAGAGATAGAGGATGCCCTTGTGCTCGCGCATAGAGGTGATCATCGGATGCTTCTCGCCGGCCTGGTCCCACAGGCTTTCGAGGATCTGGCCGTTTTCGTCGAAGCGCAGCACGCAGCCGGTGTTGAGATTGGGCATCAGCCACGCATCTTCCGATACGCGCCGCGCCATGCGGCGGCGGAAGCCCGGCATTTCAAGCGAGAGATCCAATGCCGGCGTGCGCATGCCCATCAGGGCCAGCCAGTAGGTGCCGTCGGAGGCGCGGTTGATGTTGTCGGGATAGCCGGGCAAGCCCTCGATGACGCGCTCGACCTGGCCCTTCTTCGGGCCATCGAAATAGTAGCGGCTGATGCGGCAGGCCCAGCTTTCGGCGAACAGCACCGACTGGCCGTCGAAGGCCGTGCAGATGCCATTGGGGAAGACGAGGTTTGACAGCAGTGTGCGTGTCGAACCGGATTTGGGATCATGGACGATGATGCGTCCGTTGCCGCGGCTTTCCAGCGCGTCGGCATACCAGTCGTGCATCTCGAAGCGCACTGTCGCTTCCGAGAAGACGATGCGGCCGTCCGGCAGGATGTCGCAGTCATCGGCGAGCTTCATGGTGGAGTCGTCGACCACCGAGGTCAGTGAGCGGTTGGTCTCGGCGGTCAGCAGTTTTACATCCCCGGCCGGCGAGACCTGGTAGAGGCCCATGCCGGCGACGCAGATGACGAGATTGTCGTCGCGGTCGAAAGCCATGCCGAGCGGCGAGCCGCCAATATGTGCGAACACTTCGCTGTCGGTGTAGTGCGGCGGCTGGAAGCGCAGGATATCGCCTTGGCGGCTGCCGGTGTAGAGGCGGTCCTGCCGGTCGAAGATCACATCTTCCGCGCCGTCGAGAAAGCCGAGGCCGATGACGCCGACGTCCTTCAACCGGTCGTTCACCGCCATCGGCGCGCCGGGCGCGGTCGAGATCGCCTGCGGCATCTTGGCGAAGGTCGGCGAGATGTAGACGCTGCGCAGGATCTTGTGGCGGTTCTTCACCCAGCGTACGTCGAGAAGCACCGACAAGAGCAGCACGATGCCGAGGATCAGGAAATTGACCGGGCCGGGCACGGCCAGCGCAAGCAGGCTGTTCGACAGGACAAGCACGAAAACGGTGCCCATCAGCGCCTTGGCGACCGAGCCGCGCCCGCCGCCGAGCGAGATGCCGCCGAGCACGGTCGCGGTCAACACCTGCAGTTCGAGCCCGGTGCCGATGTCGGAAGCAGCACTGCCGATGCGGGCCGAGAAGAAGAAGCCGGAGAGCGCCACCAGCACCGAGCACAAGACATAGGCGCTGAACAAGATGAAGCGCACATTGATGCCGGCATTGTAGGCAGAGCGCCGCGCGCCGCCGACCGCGAACAGCCGCCAGCCATAGCGGGCGCGCGACAGCACGAGATGGATGATCAGCGCGATGACGACGAAGACCACAAAGGATGTCGGCACGCCCCAGATCGTGCCGAAACCAAGGAAATCATAGGCCGGCGAATCCGAACCGCTGGTGACGATCCGCGTCGAGACCTGCGGGAAGACGATGTCGAAGGTCGAGCGGTAGATGATGAGCGTCACCAGCGTGGTGAGAAAGGCCCGCATGCGCAGGAAGCCAACCAGGAAGCCGTTGATGGCGCCGCAGACGACGCCGAGGCCCAGGCACGCCAACAGGCCGGTACCAAAGCTCCACTGCTCGACATTCATGCCATAGAGCGTGACCAGCACGGCGAGCGCGAAGGTCGACCCGACAGACAGATCGATGCCGCCCGATACCATGACGATGGTCATGCCGAGCACCACCAGGCCAAGCTCGGCGGTCTGGCCGCTGAGATTGGTCAGCGTCGCCAGATCGAAGAAGCCCGGCACGATCGAGCCGAAGATCGCGCACAAAATGACCAGCGCCGTGAAGGGGATGACGCTGTCGATCCACTTCTTGGTCAGGATCTCCCCGACCACGTGGTCGGGGAGCAGGCGGTAGCGCCAGCGCACAAGGCTTTCGGCCATGCTCATCAAGGAAGTCCGTTACTTGAGCTCGTCCAGCTTCCAGCAATTCCTGCCGGTCGCATTGGCCTTGTCGACGCGGGTGATCGGACCGAAGAAGATGGTCTTCTCGCTGCCCGCTTGCCGGTCGGGCTGCTGCAGCAGCTCGGAAATCTGCTGTGCGGCGATCTCGGCCTGGATCGGGGCATTAAAGTTGAAGATCACATCGAGCAGCCCGTTCTTGATGCTCTCGCAGCCTGTGGCGCTGCCCGCGCCATTGGTAACGATCGTCACCTGGTCCTGTTTGCCGGCGGCCGCGACAGCGGCGCCGGCGCCGACCTCGGCATTGTCCCAGATGCCCATGATGCCGCATAGGTCCGGATGCTGCTGGAGGACCGTCTCGGTGATCTGGCGGGCCTTTTCGCTCATGTAATCGGCCGGCTGGTCGGAGACGAGCTGCAGCTCGGGATTGGCCTTCAGCACTTCGTCGATGCCGGTGCGCATGTAGATGTTGGCGGCACCCGTCTGGACGCCGGCGAGCCAGACCACCTTGTGCGAGATGGCATTGGGCCCGGTGCAGTGCTTGGCCAGCTCGCCCATTTCGAGACGGCCCATTTCGATCCAGTCATTGCCGACATAACTGTCGGTCTGGGTGGCCGACTGCATGTTGACCTGCAGTACCTTGATGCCGGCGGCCTGCGCCTGTTTCAACAGGCGTGCGTAGGTCTGGACATCGGGGTTCTGCACGATGATCAGGTCCGGCTTCTCGGCGATGGCGCCCTGCATGGCGCGAATGCCGGCATTGGTGTCGCCGGAGGGATCGCGCACTTCAAGGGTGAAGCCGTAGCGTGCCGCGTGACGCTGCCACACCACCACCCATGCCTGGTTGAGGTCCATGCCCTGCGAGATCGGCACGAAGATGACCTTCTTGCCCTTGAGCGCCTCGAGATACGTAGAGCGGCCGACCTGATCGGTCTCCTGCGCCGTGGTGATTTTCGCCGCGCCCAGCAGCGCGAGCGCTGTCATGCCCGCGAACAGGCAGTTCTTGAACAACTTCATGTTTCTCCTCCCAGATTTATGTCTCGGTTCTTGTTTCAGATGTCGCCGCTTTGCGAGGTCTGCTCGTCGCGCGGATTGATGATGGCGTCGATCGCCAGCGCGCCCAGCAGGATCACGCTCTTGATCAGATTCTGGCTGGTGTAGCTAAAGTTCAGGATCGTCATCCCGTTGGTCAGGATGCCGACCAGGATGGTGCCGACGATGACGTTGCGTACGCCGCCCTGGCCACCGGAGAGGCCGATGCCGCCCAGCACGACCACCAGCAGGACGTCGTAGATCAGGCTGGAATTGTAGAGGCGCGTGTCGATGCCGGTGACCAGCCCCAGCATGATGATGCCGGCGGTATAGGCAATGAGGGCGCTGATGACATATTGCGTCACGATGATCGGGCGCGTCGGCAGCCCTGTGGTGCGGGCCGCGTTCGGGTTGTCGCCAGTGGCATAGACCAGCCGGCCGAAGCGGGTCTTCCTCAGGAAGAAGCCCATGAGCGCGGCCACCGCCGCGAAGATGATCACCGACATCGGGATGCCGAGGATGGTTCCGTTGCCGACGAATTTCAGCCAGCCAATATCGGAGGGGGCATAGAGCACGTCGGACGCAAAGACGATGCGGCCAGAGCCGTAGACCGAGGATGCGATGGCAAGGGTGGCGAAGATCGGCGGAATTTCGGCCACTGCCACCATGACGCCGGTGAACAGGCCGATGACCGCGACCAGGATGGCGCCGCACATGATGGCCAGCGTGAAGTCGACGCCCCAGGTGGAGATCCAAATGCTGAAGGCGACGCCGACCACCATCACCGCCACCATGGTCAGGTCGATGCCGCGCCCGACGACGATGAACCCCATGCCGACGGCCAGCGTGCCGAGGATCGAGACATTCTTGAGAATGGCAAGGATGTTGCCTTGGCTCAGGAAATTGTTGAGCGTCGCCGAGAACACCAGGAACAGGACGGCCGAGATCGCGCCGACGACGAGTTCCTGGGACATTTTGATGCCCAAGCGCGCGGTGTCGGATTTGCCCGAACCAGCCAAGTCAGTTCCTCCCTCGCTGCCGGTTTGAACCAGCGGCGTGCCAAAGCGGCCTTGCCCCAGGGGCTTTGCCGCGACGACGTTTCCTCCACAGCCCTAAGCCGGCTGCTTGCGTTAAGACCATCGCGACTCAGGGCGGCAGGGGCAATTTCGATTTTCTGATGCGCTGTGCAGTTCGTCAGTGTGGAGAAAGAGGATGAGGAATCGTCGCTTGTGTCCTCTGCCGGATTTCACCTGCCGCTAAGCTCAGTCCGATGCCGGTAGCGTGCCGCGATCCCGTGACGGTACTTTCTTGAGTGACGGGAGTGTCTGGCCCGGCAGTCAAGCGGCTCTGCTTCCCCAGGTTCCGTCCTATAGGCCGTTTCCCTCGATCATCGCCATCAGGCAATCGCCACATTGTGTGCCGCTGATGCCCAGATCACGCACGCTGTTCATGTGGTTTCGGTCATTCAGGCGGAGGTCGCAGACAAGGTGCCCCTGCGCGCGCAAGCGCTTTCCGAAGTCGGCGGCCTGCTGGTGAAAAGGTGACGTTTCCTGATCTCCCACGAGAATGGTCGCTGCGGTCTCCGGGTCATGCCACCGCGTCATTGGGGTGAAGGCAGCTGCCTCCTCATCGGCGATTCCGATTAGCGGCTGGAGGAAGGACGTCTGAAGGGGCTTGAGGTCGTAAAGGCCGCCTAGCAGCAGCGCCGCACGTATGCGCGATGGCATTGGCGTCTTTTCGAACAGGAATGTGGCCAGGTGTGCGCCCGCCGAATGACCACTTACGCTTAGCCGGGCAGGGTCACCGCCATGAGCGGCTATATTGTCCAGCACCCATTGTTTGGCGCGCCGGACCTGGGCGACGATTGCCGCCATCCTGAATTCGGGCATCAGCGCATAGTCGACGATGACCGCGATCGCCCCAGCTTTGGTGACTGTGTTCGCTACATAAGAATAGTCGCTCCTGGAGAACATGCGCCAGTAGCCGCCATGGATGAAGATGTGCACGGGAAGATCCCTGCGCGCGCCGGGCGGAAAGAAGAGGTCCAACCTTTCGGCCTTGCCCTCGCCATAGGCGATATCAGCCGACATCGGCAGGGTCGCCCGGGTTTCGGCGCTGCGGCTTACTATGTCGGCCACGATATCGTCAAAGTCGGCCACATGGTCGCGCGTGCGGAAAGGGTCCTTTGACATGACTGCCGGTTCAGAAGGTGACGGCAATATATTTAGCCTCCATGAACTCGGCGATGCCGTGGTGCTGGCCGCCTTCGCGGCCAAGGCCACTCTGCTTGACGCCTCCGAATGGTGCGGCCGGATCCGACATCAGTCCTCGGTTGAGACCGATCATGCCGGCCTCGATCCCCGACGCCACCCGCATGCCGCGTCCAATATCGCGTGTGTATATATAAGCGGCCAGGCCATATTCCGTGTTGTTAGCATGTGCGATCGCCTCGGCCTCGGTGTCGAAGCGTGTGATGGGTGCTACCGGGCCGAAAATCTCCTCGTGCGCCATCTCCGCGTCGGGCGGCACATCGGACAGCACTGTGGGCGGATAGAAGAATCCTTCTTCCTCCGAAATTGACCCGCCGCAAAGCACCTTGGCTCCCCGGCCCACCGCGTCCTTGACCAGGCGGTCGATCTTGTCGACAGCCTTTCTGGTGATCATCGGCCCGCATTCTGTGTCTGCATTCGGTCCCGCTCCCACCTTAAGTGCCGCCATGCGCTTGCGGAGCCCGTCGGCAAAAGCATCATAAATTCCCGATTGTACATAGAGGCGATTGGCGGCGGTGCAGGCTTCGCCGGCGTTGCGCATCTTGGCGATCATTGCGCCGTCGAGGGCGGCGTCGAGATCGGCATCGTCGAAGACGACAAACGGGGCATTGCCGCCGAGTTCCATCGAACAGGAAATGACATGCTTTGAAGCCTCGCCGAGCAAGGTTCTGCCGACACCCGTCGACCCCGTGAAGGACAGCTTCCTGACGCGCGGATCGGCGAGCATGGCCGAAGTAAGCGGCCCGGGACTGGTCGTGGTCAGCACGTTGACGACACCGGCAGGCACGCCGGCTTCGCTGTAGAGTGCCGCCAGCGCATAGGCCGTCAGCGGTGTTTCACTTGCCGGCTTCAGGACGACAGTGCAGCCTGCCGCCAGCGCCGGTGCGATCTTGCGGGTCGCCATAGCGGCCGGAAAATTCCACGGTGTGATCAGCACGCAAATTCCGATCGGCTCATAATCGACCACGATGCGATTGCTGCCGGAGGGCGCGGTGCCGAACTCACCGGTGATGCGGACCGCTTCCTCAGCATTCCAACGGAAGAACTCGGCGGCGTACGCCACTTCGCCGCGCGCGTCGCGCAACGCCTTGCCGTTCTCCAGCGAGATCAGCATGGCAAGCGTTTCCGAGCGTTCGACCATCAGTTCGAAACAACGCCTGAGGATTTCCGAGCGTTTGCGCGGCGCCGTCTCCCGCCATCCTTTGGCCGCCTTGGCCGCCGCCTCGACGGCGGCGGTGGCGTCCTCGACCGTCGCATCGGGAACTGCCGCGATCACCGCCCCGGAGGAGGGATCGACGACGTCGATGAGCCGACCGTCGGAGGACGGCCGCCAAGTGCCGTCGATGTAAAGTCCGTGCGAAAAACCGCGCACGTCATAGCCATCCTGGTCGAGTTGCTGAGCCTTCAAATTCATCGCTTTGTTCCGTTTTTCACATAACGCAGGCGGCGAGGTCGCCGTCATAGGCAGCCTGGACGAGGCGTCGCATCGTGCCGAGATCGAAGGCACGCGGATTGTTCTTGATCAGGCGGTCGATGCCGAGCGCTTGCTCGGCGGTCCAGTCAAGCTTATCGGCGGGGAGGCCTAAATCCGCCAGTGTCGGCGTAATACCGATCGCCGCGAACAATCGCCTGATCTCTTCGATTGTGGCGGCTGCCATCTCGGCGGCGGTTCTGGCCTTGGTCTCCAAGCCAAGTGCCGCGCCGATCTCTGCCATATCGTGAGCGGCGACGCGGCTGTTATAGGTCATCACGTAAGGCATCATTGTCGCTACGCCCAAACCATGGGCGGTGTGGGTGAGGGCGCCTGCCGGATATTGCACGGCATGTGCCGCCGCCGTGCCGGCGGTGCCGAACGCGCAGCCCGCCGCCAGAGCGCCCATCATGACATCGGCGCGCGCGTCGGCATCGGTGCCGTCGCTGCAGGCTTTCTCCAGGCTCCTGCCGAGCAGTTTTATCGCGAGCAACGCGAAATGGTCGGTCAGCGCAGTCTTGCCGATGAAGACATGCTGTTGCGGCAGATTGGGGTCTTCACCGCGCCGCATGGCGGTGAAGGCCTCGATCGCATGGGTCAGCGCGTCAGCGCCGGCGATCGCGGTCAGGCGAGGCGGACAGGTCATTGTCAACTCGGGATCGCACAGAGCGACGGCGGCGATAAGGTGAGGGCTCGATATGCCCACCTTGAGCGTCCGGTCCGGGTCGGAAATCACCGCGACCGGCGTCACCTCGGAGCCGGTGCCGGCCGTGGTGGGCACGGCGATCAGCGGCAGTGTCGGACCCGGCACCTTGAACTCCCCGTAATAGTCCTGGAGCTTGCCGCCATGGCTGAGCAGCAGCGTGGTGCATTTGGCGAAATCGAGACAGCTGCCGCCGCCGATGCCGATCACCATGTCCGGTCCGAACCCCTTCGCTTCCTTGACACAGATGCCCACCGTGTCGCGTGGCACGTCGGGCAGAACGTGATCATGCACGAGGACTTCGATCGAGGCCGACCGAAGGGACTTGATGATGTCGGTGAATACCATTGTGCCCGCGAAACGCTCATCGGTGCAGACCAGCGCGCGTCGGCCGAACCGGGCGGCGACCGTCGGCAGCACATGGCGCTGCCCCTTCCCGAACAGGATTTCACGCGGCAACCGCAGGGCGGCGAAGAGGGTCATGATCGGTCCTTTGACGGCGGCTGACTGGAAACGGATGCATTGAATGCGGTCTGGATCGGACGGTCTAAGAGCGTGTCTCTCGCACTTAAAACATATCCGCTTTTAAATCGTATAGGATATAGGATTGTATCTGCGGAACCATCGTGTTAGCAGTCCTCACTGTCAAGAGGCAAAATATGCAGACCGCAAACTTACCCGACCCAAGCGACGCCACCATTGGAGCTGGTCGCATCCAGCGCGCCAACAGTCTCGTCGAAGATGTCTATGAAGCCATCTTCGCGCAGTTGATGGCGCTGAAGATCCCACCAGGCTCACGCATTACAGTCGACAGCCTGGTCAAGGAATTCAACGTCTCGCACACGCCGATCCGCGAAGCCCTTGGCCGGCTCGAAGGCGAAGGTCTGGTGCTCAAGACGCATTTGATCGGTTATCGTGCCGCGCCCCAGATCACCCGGCGCCGTTTCGACGAATTATACGAGATGCGTCTGCTGCTCGAACCGCATGGCGCCGCAAAGGCCGCCGCAATGATGGACGAGGCCAAGCTCAATGTGTTGCTCGAAGCCGCCGGCGTGATGTCACGCCGCGAAGGCAAGGATGATCGCGTACGCTATTCGAACTTCGCCAGGCAGGATGCGATCTTCCACGACAAGGTCTTGGAGTTTTCTCAAAACGAACTCATCCGCGAGACGTTGAGCCACCAGCACACGCACTTCCACATCTTCCGCCTGATGTTTCATGCACGTGTGACCGAGGAGGCACTTGACGAACACGAGGCGATCCTTGCCGCGTTCGGCTCTGCCGATCCCGATGCCGCCGCAAAGGCGATGCGCATCCATATAGAGCACTCGCGCGATCGCCTGCTCCCGGCATTCGATTGAGGTCGGAACGGATGTCCATTGCCGCGAATATCGCCGGGGAGGGCGGGAGCACGTTGTCCAGCAATGCGCATGGTTCGCTCGAACCGGTGCTGCGCGCCCAGCAATTGTCCAAGCAATACGGCCCGGTAACGGTGTTGTCGGACGTCACCCTAGACGTCCTGCCCGGTGAGATCCACGCCATCATTGGCGAGAACGGTGCCGGCAAGTCGACGTTGATGCGACTGCTGTCCGGCTATGTCGAGCCAAGCCGCGGCACATTGTCGATGAGCGGACATGCGGTGAAATTTGCCAAGCCCAGCCAGGCACAGGATGCCGGTATCGCCTTGGTCCATCAGGAGATCCTGCTCGCAGAGGGGCTCACGGTCACCGACAATCTGTTTCTCGGGCGAGAGCTTTCGCGTGGCCTGGTCGTGGATGACCGCACCATGCGCCGGCTGGCAGCCGAGAAACTGGCGCAGATCGGTTGCGTGGTCTCGCCGAGGGCACTGGTGCGCGACGTCTCGCTGGCAGACCGGCAGATGGTGCAGATCGCTCGCGCTCTGCTTGACGACTATAAATTGGTTATCTTCGACGAGCCGACCGCCGTTCTGACCGGTGGCGAGGTCGAGCGCCTGCTGGAGATCGTCCTGCGACTGAAGGCTCACGGCATCGCCGTGCTGTATATCAGCCACCGGTTGGACGAGGTGCAACGGGTGGCCGACAAGGTGACCGTTCTGCGCGACGGCAAGATGGTCGGCACCTATCCCGGCAAGACGCTGAGCCAGATGGATATGGCCCGGCTGATGGTCGGTCGCGAACTGGCCGCACTCTATCCTGAAAGGACCGCAGCGCCTTCGGATGTACCGATGCTGAGCGTGAGGAACGCCTCCGTTCCCGGCTATGCGGAGGACGTGTCGTTCACGGTCCACAAAGGCGAGATCCTCGGGTTCGCCGGCATGGTCGGCGCTGGCCGAACCGAACTCTTCGAGGGCATTATCGGCCTGCGCCCGGCGGCCGCCAAGGTCGAACTTGAGGGCAAGTCGATCCATTTCCAATCGCCGCGCGCGGCGATCGACGCCGGCGTCGGTTACCTGACCGAGGATCGCAAGGGCAAGGGACTGCTGCTGCAGGAGCGCTTGGCGCCTAACCTGACGCTGTCGGCGCTCGGTGTGTTCCATCCCGGCCTCTCGATGGGTCGGCGCCGCGAAGCGGAGGCCCTGGAACAGGCCGTGGAGGCATATGACATCAGGCTGAAGAGCCTCGGCGCCAAAGCGGGCCAGCTTTCCGGGGGCAATCAGCAGAAGCTGCTGCTGGCGAAGGTGCTGCTGACCGATCCTTCGGTGGTCATTATCGACGAGCCCACGCGTGGCATCGACATCGCCAACAAGGCGCAGATCTATGCCTTCATCCAGGAGCTTGTGGCGAAGGGCAAGGCCTGCATCGTCATCTCTTCGGAGATGCAGGAATTGATCGGCATCTGCGACCGCATCCTGGTGATGCGCGAAGGCCGCATCACCGGCGAGGTCAGCGGCGCCGAAATGACCGAAAGCAACGTGGCGGTACTGGCGACCAGTGGCCCCAAGCCAGGGCCAAAAGCCAAGGGAGGCACAGAATGGCTGTCATGACCGAATCCGCACCCGGGCGTCGCGCCCTGGATCTCAATGTCAGTTGGACCGACATCGGACCCTTCCTTGCGCTGGCGGCCCTCCTGGTCGTGGGTTACCTCATCAACCCCGATTTCCTGTCCGCCACCAATCTCGCCAACGTCATCACTCGCAGCGCCTTCATCGCCATTATCGCGGTCGGCGCGACATTTGTGATCTCGTCCGGCGGGCTCGATCTTTCCGTCGGCTCGATGGCCGCCTTCATCACCGGCATCACCATCATGTTCATGAACACGGTGGCGCCGCATGCCGGTATCTGGGCTATTCCCGCCGGCATGGCGGTGGCGATCCTGGTCGGCCTGCTGTGCGGGCTTGCCAACGGCCTCATCGTCACGGTCGGCAGGATCGAACCGTTTATCGCCACGCTGGGCACGATGGGGATTTTCCGGGCGCTGATAACCTATCTGACCGACGGCGGCACGATACCGATCGACCGATCGCTGCGCGAGGCCTACCGGCCTGTCTATTTCGGCACGGTTGCCGGCATCCCGGTTCCAATCCTCATATCCATCGCCATCGCCGCGGTCGCATCCTTCATCCTGTACAAGATGAAATACGGCCGCAAATGCGCGGCGGTCGGCGCCAATGAGGATGTCGCCCGTTATTCCGGCATCTCGGTGATCAGGACACGGACCGTCGCCTATATCGTCCAGGGTGTCTGCGTGGCCATTGCCGCGATCTGCTACGTGCCGCGCCTGGGCGCCGCAACGCCGACGACCGGACAGCTTTGGGAACTGCAGGTCATCACCGCAGTGGTGATCGGCGGCACCGCGCTGCGCGGCGGCAAGGGCCATGTGTGGGGAACAGTCGCCGGCGCCGTCATCCTGGAGCTCATCGCCAACCTCATGGTGCTGTCGGACTTCGTCTCCGAATACCTCGTCGCCGCTGTTCAGGGCGTCATCATCATCATCGCCATGCTCATCCAGCGGTTTTCGAATTCGAAATAGCGCCGCGTCCGGACCACGCGGATCAACGTTCTTGTAGGTCCAAGGGAGAAGACAATGTTCAGTAGAAAATGGATTGCGGCGGCGACACTTGGCGCGCTGCTGCTGGCCGGCCAGGCCATGGCGCAAGACAAGAAGGTCATCGCGGTGTCGATACCGGCAGCCGACCACGGTTGGACGGCGGGCATCGTCTATCACGCACAAGCGGCGGCCAAGGAAATCAATGCCGCGTTCCCGAACGTCGAGGTGGTCGTGAAGACGTCGCCGTCCGCGGCGGAGCAGGTCAGCGCGCTTGAGGACCTGTCGGCCAGCCGCAAGCTGGACGCTTTGGTGATCCTGCCTTACAGCTCGGAAGAGCTGACTCAGCCGGTCAAGGCTATCAAGGACATGGGCACGTTCATCACCGTCGTCGATCGCGGTCTGACTGACGCCTCCGTCCAGGATCTTTACCTCGCCGGCGACAATATCGCGGTTGGCACCAACACAGCCAAGTTCATGATCGACAAGCTCGGCGGCAAGGGCGACGTCGTTGTGCTGCGCGGCATTCCGACCGTCATCGACGACGAGCGCATCAAGGGCTTCCAGGACACGATCAAGGGCACGAACCTGAAAGTCCTCGACATCCAATACGCGCATTGGAACAGCGACGAGGCCTTCAAGCTGATGCAGGACTATTTGGCCAAGTACCCGCATATCGATGCGGTCTGGGCCAATGACGACGACATGCTGCTTGGCGTGCTCGAGGCGGTCAAGCAATCGGGCCGGACCGATATCAAGCTGGCGCTCGGTGGCAACGGCATGAAGGACATCGTCAAGAAGGTGATCGACGGCGACGCCATGACGCCGGTCGAGACGCCATATCCGCCGTCGATGATCAAGACCGCGATCTACATGACCGTCGCCAACCTGATCGGCCAGGCACCCGTCCGTGGCACCGTCAAGCTCGACGCGCCGTTGATCACCCAAGCCAACGCCAAGGAATACTATTTCCCTGACTCGCCATTCTAACCCTATCCGATTTCACCGAAAGGCAGGGCGCGGTCTGCGCCTTGCCTAGCTCAAACACTGAGAGGAAGAGCCATGCCAGGCAAAAAAATACTGATGCTGACCGGTGAGTTCACCGAAGAATACGAAATCTTTGTCTATCAGCAAGCCATGGAAGCCGTCGGCCACACCATCCACGTGGTATGCCCGGACAAGAACGCCGGAGATCTGATCAAGACCTCGCTGCACGACTTCGAGGGCGACCAGACCTACACCGAAAAGCTCGGCCACTATGCGCTGATCAACAAGACTTTCTCGGAAGCTGAGAGGCAGCTCGATCAATATCACGCCGTCTACTGCGCGGGCGGCCGCGGCCCGGAATACATCCGCACCGACAAGCGCGTGCAGGCGATCGTGCGCCATTTCCACGAGGCCAAGAAGCCGATCTTCACCATCTGCCACGGTGTGCAGATCCTGATCGCTGTCGACGGCGTGGTGCGTGGCAAGAAGGTCGCAGCACTCGGCGCCTGCGAGCCTGAAGTGACACTGGCGGGTGGCACCTATATCGACCTGTCGCCGACCGAGGCCTATGTGGACGGGACAATGGTTTCTGCCAAAGGCTGGACGGCGCTTGCTGCGTTCATCCGCGAATGTTTGAAGGTGCTGGGAACGGAAATCCGCCACGCATAGGCTTCTGGAACCGACGCATTCCCCAAGGGATGCGTCGGTTCTCTTCAATAGCGCCTCCATATCCATATCAATTCGGTCGGGATCGCGGCTGCCGAGCGCACCGATATAGGCGAGATGCTCAAGGAGTGCCGCCTGGTTGCGTTGCTTTCGTCCTTCTTGTGCTGGCGCGCGTCGTTGTTTCGGCGCCCGGATTAGAGGTCGTGTCGTCGACCGTGCGGCCCGTCGTCGCCCCAAGCGATCACGCTCGGTGCCGAGGTCCGGTGAACAAGTTCCCATAAAACCTGACGACCGTTCGATCGGCGCTCAGGCGCGACGTCACCATGAAAGCGGGATGCGCCTGAGTTCAGGCCTGCGTCAGTGAAGCTGGCATCGCGGCAAATGGTCTCCCAGCGTCCGGGTTGGTCATCGGCCTGACGAAAAGAACGGCGTCTAGGAACGATTCCGGCCGGCTGCCGTTGCCTAACATTAGATATCTCTTATGGAAGTTGCGAAATGCCGCTGTGTCAGAATCTATGCCCTCTTGAAATGACTTTCAAATGCCCGCGTTGCGGATTGGCTTTGCTGAAACCCGGGCGCTGGTTTCAGGTTGCATCCAAATATCGCTGCGAGGGATGTCACAGCGAAATCCGGATTACTTATCCCGACAAGATTGCACTGTTCCAGAAGTATGCGGCGCAGCGCGAGGCTCCACCTCCGCCAAAGCATAGCTCAGTCCTGACCAAGTCATTCAGCGGCTAGGCCATGGTCCTGCCAGGGGCGGCGGGGCGACTGAACGCTGACTGCCGGCGGCAGGGTTGCCTGTTGCATGGAACGAAATCCGTTCCCTGCGGTTGGAAGGTCATGCCTCCAGCTACACGCAATTGAACCGGCCATGCCCTGCAGTCAGGAGCAGTGATGCAAACATACCTGGTAGAGCAAATGGAAGGGGACGACGTGGTTGCGGCGAGTAATGTCAATGCGTCCAGCCCGTTCACGGCGGCGACCATATCAACAGGACGCCAGGTTACCCTGCGGACATGGGAAAACAACTGGGTTCGTGTCACGGATGAGCTTGGAGGGGAAGTATTCGCATACTGCTTCGTTTCAGGCACTGGCGGAGCGGACCGCAGCGCACAGCCCGACACTTCGGTAAGGTAGCACAGCCGAGCGAGCGCAGGCTGGCATGCTCAACTTCGAACGATTTAAGCGATCAAGACCGCCTCGCGCATCATCCGAATGATTGATGAAAAGATCATGCCGCGGGGCGATAAGCGGCAACAATCCTAGCGTGGGGCCCTTATGTCTCTGGCGCATTTAGAATCTTCGAGGGCGATTCAAACGGTGCAGGCTGACTACCAAGCGGTGGTCTCTTGTCGATGGTCAAAAGTTCCCGATCATGCTCTTGACGAGGGCGGGCCCGTTCTACGTCTGCATCAACGGATGGGAACTGGCTTCGTCGATATTCCTGTCTTTGATCACCTGAGGGAAATCGCCGGGCGTTATTCCGAGAAATTAGCCGCCAGCGACGGCACCAACCGACTGACCTATTCCGAACTTTTTCGGGCGGTCGAGGCCTTGGCCAGCCGGATTGAAGCCGTCGTTCCCGACGGAAATGCGGTTGGAATACTTCAGGCCAACTCGGTCTGGTACACCGTTGCCATGCTGGCCAGCATGGCATCCGGTCGACCGTCGGTGCCGCTTAACGTGCGAGATCCGGACTCGCGCATCAACGAAATCGTCGCCGACGCGAGGCTCTCCGCCATAATTGGCGACAAAGGCCTCCACGGCCTTGATCTGCCCCAGCACGTTGCCCGGATCGATATAGCGCAATCGTTGCAGGCAACGCTTCGTCCAGCTGGACACCGTACCGTTTCTGTCGATGCACCGGCAATCGTGCTTTATACCTCCGGCAGCACGGGCCGCCCCAAGGGGATTGTCAACAGCCAGCGGAGCTTGCTGTGCCGGGTGCAGCAATATGTCGACGCGTGCCACATCAATGCGCAGGATGTTTTCTTGCCCCTGACCGGCCCGGCAACCATCGCCGGTTGTCGGGAAATACTTGCCGCTCTTCTTACGGGTGCTACGTTGCAGCTTGTGGAGGTCGAAGCCGTCGGCCTGCGCGCGGTTCGCGGCCGCATGCAATCGGAAGGCGTGACGATCACCTATCTGGTGCCGGCATTGCTTCGCGCTCTCCTGGCGGATGAGCCCGCGGACGCCTTTGGTTCACTCAGGGTTGCCCGAATTGGAGGCGAGAAGGTGTCCTCGGCCGACATCCGCCTGGTGCGCAAGGCTGTCCCGCCAAATTGCTTGGTGCAGATCGGCTATTCATCGACGGAAACGACTGGATCGCAGTGGTTCTTACCGCACGATTGGCCGGAATTCGATTCTTCAGCTCCCGTCGGTTGGCTGCTTCCGGGAATCAGCTTCGCGATTGTCGATGAAGAGGGTTACCCGGTTCAGCCCGGCAAGATCGGAGAACTGTCGATCAGAAGTCCGTATGTCGCCCTTGGATATTGGGAAAACGGGGCAGTCGTTCCGTTTGAAATAGATCCCGACGACCAGACGCTTCGCATCTTTGCGACGGGCGATCTTGTGCAAATTGGGAGTGATGGCCTGTTGCGGATCATCGGTCGCAAAGGGCGCCAGATAAAGGTCAATGGGCGGCGCGTTGAGCCGGCCGAACTCGAACGGGTTCTGCGTGGCGCGCCGTCGGTGAAGGATGCCGTGGTTATCGTCACCCCGGCGAATGAACTGGTTGCGTTCGCCGTCCCTCACGCCGGGGCGGGAGCCAGTTTTTGCGATGAGCTGCGCCAACTTGCCAGGACAAAATTGCCGCCGGCGCTTTGCCCGCTGCGGCTCCATGCAAGCGCCGAGATACCGCGACTGGCCAGCGGAAAGATCGATATGGCAATGCTGGCTGCAATCGACCTTTCGGTTCGGGAAACAACGCCCCCACCGCAAATCCCCCATGCGGGAAATGAAGTTCCGGCTCATCAGATCGTACGGCGTGCCTGGACCAAGGTCCTCAAGACGCGGGTCGCCCTGGGCTGCTGGGATGAAGCGGGGGGAGATTCGCTGAAGCTGCTGCATTGCGTGATGGAAATCGAAAGCGCGATCGGGCAGGAGCTCGGATTGGAAGCCTTCACGGTTGGAATGAGCTTCGATGAGATGGTTGCAGCGGTCATTTCCGCTCAAGGAGGCGGCGAGCACGCGCCTGCCTGGAAACACGAGCCTCCACTGCTTTTCCTTTTCCCCGGTTCGGTCGGCTATGGTCCGAGCCTTGCTTCGTTCGCATCGGCAATAAGCAAGGTCGCCAGGGTGTCTCCCATCAGATATCCGGCCCTGGGCATGATCCTGCAAGGTCAGAACACTGTCGCCGCAATGGTCGAAGCTGCAATCGATCATATCAACCGCGTGCAGCCTACCGGCTGTGTTCGCCTGCTTGGCCACTCGCTCGGAGGAGCGGTCGCTTTTGAGGTTGCCGCGCGTCTGCTTGATCAAGGGCGAGCGGTAGCGTTCACGGGCATTCTGGACACCAGTCTGGTTGGCGAGCGCAGCAAGCGTTGGGAGACCATTACCCGGACATTTCACCGGATCCGAACCAATCGTATATCGGCTAGTCGGGTGGCGTGCCGCGCGCTTGCCAAGGTCGCGGTCAAAATGCACTGCGAATCCCGGCTTGCCAGCTTCCTCGACCGCTATGCCGAGGGTCAGTTCAACCCGACGAGCTTCAGAACCAAACTGGAACTGCAGGAGGTTCTGCGGGCGCGCGCCTTCTTCCAATGGCTGGCAGAACCCAGGCCGATACTGCCGATCACCGGCACCTTGTTCCGTTGCGCGCGGCCCGGAATGCCGCTTGCACTCGGGTGGGACCGGGCATTCGTCCATCTGGACGTCATTCCGATCGCCGGCACTCACATCGACATGGTCGTGGAGCCCCATCTGACCATCAATCGCCCGCTCATCGAAAACGCTGTGACCGAGACCTACTCTTCAGTCGAGTCACGCCAACAGGAGGCAGTGTCATCGACCTGATCGGGGAATTCAGCAGCGATGTGCTGGCGCTCGATGCCCGGCTGGAGATCGATCGCATCGTCGAGACTTTGCGCGAACAGGTTCTCGGCACACAACGGCGTCGCGGAGTGGTCGTCGGGCTCTCCGGAGGCATCGACAGTTCGGTCGTCGCAACGCTGTGCGCACGGGCGTTCGGGAAGGACAAGGTGCTCGGCCTGTTCATGCCGGAGCGCCATTCGTCAGGCGACTCGTTGAGGCTTGGCCGCAGCGTCGCCGGGCAGCTTGGCATCGACACAATCCTTGAAGATATCGAGCCGGCGCTTGAAGGCATTGGCGCCTACGCCCGACAGATCGAGGCCATCCGAACTGCCGTCCCTGGATATGGCGAAGGCTGGAGATGCAAGCTGGTCATGACATCGGTGCTGGAGAGCAGCGGCCTCAATATCACGCGCCTTACGGTCGAGGATCCGCACGGAAAGATCGACACCGTGCGTCTGTCGCCGGCGGCTTACCTGCAGATCGTCGCTGCCACCAACTACAAGCAGCGGGTTCGCAAGATGACCGAGTATTATCATGCGGACCGCCTCAACTATGCAGTGGCAGGCACGCCAAACCGGCTCGAATATGACCAGGGCTTCTTCGTCAAACAGGGCGACGGCGTCGCCGATGTGATGCCTATCGTCCATCTCTACAAGACCCAGGTTTACCAGCTGGCGGAATATCTCGGCATTGACAAGGAGGTGCGAACAAGGCCGCCGACCACGGACACGTTTTCCATGGCGCAAACCCAGGAGGAGTTCTACTTCGCCTTGCCCTATCAGCTGATGGATTTGTGCCTCTACGGCATGAATCACGGAATTTCGGCCGGCGTGGTTGCCGCCGCCGCTGGCCTCACTGCCGCGCAAGTCGAGAAGGTCTATAAGGATATCGTCAGCAAACGCCGCGCCGCCCGCTATCTTCACGCACGGCCGCAGCTGCCCGCTGCGATGGACAGGGATTGACCCATGTGCGGCATCGCCGGAATTGTGGCGCTGAACGCGGCTGCGGAGCCTCCTTCACGAGCCGCGCTTCTGAGAATGGCAGCCGCGCTCTCCCATCGAGGTCCGGACGAAAGCGGCCTTTATCGCGACAGGCGAGCGGGGCTGGCACATACCCGCCTGTCGGTCATCGATCTCTCGACCGGACAGCAGCCCCTCGCCGACACAGGCAATACCACCTGGATCGTGTTCAACGGCGAGATCTTCAATTACGTCGAGCTGCGTGACCAACTCATAGCCCTGGGACATCGTTTCCGCACCCGCAGCGATACGGAGGTCGTCGTGCATGCCTACCGCGCCTGGGGTGTGGGCGCGTTCGAGCGGCTGAACGGGCAATGGGCACTCGCCATTTGGGACTCGCTGACAGGCCGCCTCGTCCTGTCGCGCGATCGGTTCGGCATCTGCCCGCTGCATTTGTGCGAACACGCTGGCCGCCTGCATTTCGCCAGCGAAGTTAAGGCCATCTTCGCAGCCGACCCGGCGATACCGCGGGCCTTCGATCCGGCGGGGGTCGACCAGACTTTCACGCTGTGGACGGTCGTACCGCCGCAAGGCGTATTTCAGGGGATACAGGAACTTACCCCCGGCCATGTCCGCATCTATGACAATGGCAGCGTTCGTGAGCACGCTTTCTGGAAACCTTGCTATCCCGAGAGCGAGGACCTGGCCCATGGCACCTTCAGGGGCTCGCTGGAGGATGCGGTGGACGAAGTGCGCGGCGCCTTGCAGGCCGCGACGGCGCTTAGAATGGTCAAGGCGGACGTGCCGGTCGGCTGCTACCTTTCCGGCGGGCTCGACAGCTCACTTGTCGCCATGCTCGGGAGGCGCTTCGCCGGCGCGCCGCTCCAGACTTTCTCGTTGCGTTTTGCTGACGCCGAATATGATGAAACCCGTTACCAGCGGCTGGTTGCCGGTGCGAGCGGCGGCGAGCACCACGAGGTGATGGTTTCGCGCGGTGACATCGCCGACATCTTCCCGGATGTGATCCGTCATGCCGAGCGTCCGATTCTCAGGACCGCGCCGGCGCCGTTGTTCCTTCTCTCGAGGCTGGTGCGCGAACATGGCATCAAGGTCGTGCTGACCGGCGAGGGGGCCGACGAGATGTTCGCCGGCTACGACCTGTTCCGTGAAGGCAAGGTTCGCCGCTTCTGGGGGCGGCAGCCCGCATCCGCCCGACGCGCGCGACTGCTGGAACGCCTGTATCCTTATCTGAGCCGCTCGCCGGTCAAGCAGCAGGCGATGGCGCGCCAGTTCTTCGGACACGGTCTCCATGCATATAGTGCGCCCGGCTTCGCGCATGATACCCGCTGGCGCACCACCAGCGCCATCAAACGGCTGTTCTCGGCCGACATGCACGCCGAAGCGGCGCGCCACGACGCAGTGGCGGACCTGCTCTGCCGTCTGCCCGAAGAGTTTCCACGATGGGGTCCTCTCGCGCAGGACCAGTATCTTGAGATCAGGACGCTGATGTCGGGCTACCTGCTCTCCTCTCAGGGTGACAGGATGCTGATGGCCCACTCCGTCGAGGGGCGCTTCCCGTTCCTGGACGACAGGCTCGTGGCCTTGGCGAATTCGCTACCGGCCGACTACAAGCTGCGCATTCTGGATGAGAAACACGTGCTGAAGCGTGTGGCGAAATCGATCGTCCCCGCGGAAGTCGTGGCCCGCAAGAAGCAGCCCTACCGGGCGCCCAACGCACTTTGCTTCATGGGCGATAGCGCACCCGCCTATGTCCGCGAAGCACTCTCGGAGACTGCCCTGCGCGCGGCGAATGTCTTTGATCCGAACTCGGTCGCGCGCCTGCTGGACAAATGCGCTGCCAAGACCGGCGATGGCGATCTGTCCAACTCGGACAACATGGCGTTGGTCGGCGTGCTGTCGACGCAGCTCCTCCATCAGCAGTTTGTCGCAAGCCGTCCATCAAGCGGGCGTGCGGTCGACCTCAGGATAGATGTCGATCGCCTGCACAGGGAAGAGGTGCTGGTATGATGCATGGCGCCGTCCCTCTGCTGCACGACTACCTCAGCCATTCGGCCGGCCGGCTCGGCGACAAGGTGGCGCTGGTGTGCGGCGGGCACCGGCTCGCCTATGATGAGCTTGAGACACGTTCCAACGCGGTCGCCCATCATCTCGTCACGTCCGGGGTCGCCCCCGGTGACCGCGTCATGATCTTCGCCGACAACACCGTCGAGACCGTGGTCAGCTTCTGGGCGGTTCTCAAGGCGAGCGCCGTTGTGTGCATCGTCAATCCGCTCACCAAGAGCGACAAGCTGGGGTATTTGCTCAACGATTGCCTGCCGGCAGCATTGATCACCGACAAACATTTGCAGGCAATCTTTACTGAACCGGCGCGTAACTGTCCGTCGCTGCGGCGGCTCATCGTCTCCGGTCCGGTGGACGTCGCCGAGCTCCGGGGATTGCCGCATGCCGTGCGCTGGGATGAGGCGGCTGCCGGCCACGGCAAAGCGCCGGCCCGCCGCCGCATCGATATCGATCTCGCAGCCATCATCTACACGTCGGGCTCGACCGGCGAACCCAAAGGCGTGATGCTGACGCACAGGAACATGATGGCAGCCTGCACGTCGATTGCCTCGTACCTCGAACTTGGCGAAGACGATGTGATCCTCAATGTCTTGCCCCTGGCCTTCGACTACGGCCTCTATCAGATGATAATGGCATTCCGTACCGGGGCGCGCTTGGTCCTCGAGCGCTCGTTTGCCTTCCCCGCACAGATACTTGCGATCATCGAAAGGGAGAGAGTTACAGGCTTTCCCGGCGTGCCAACCATCTTTGCGGCGCTGTCGGATCTCAAGACGCTGAAGGCAGATGATTTTGCAAGCATAAGGTATGTCACGAACACTGCCGCGGCACTGCCGCTCAAGCACATTCGCCTGCTCCAGGAACTGTTTGCCGATGCTCGCATCTATTCGATGTACGGCCTGACCGAATGCAAACGCTGCACCTATCTTCCGCCGGAAGATCTTGCGCGAAAACCGTTGAGCGTGGGGATCGCCATCCCGAACACCGAAATGTGGATTGTCGATGAGGATGACCGAAGGGTCGGTCCCAATGTCGTCGGCCAGCTGGTCATTCGCGGGGCAACGGTCATGAAGGGCTACTGGGGTAAGCCGGAGGCTACCGCGAGGAAGCTCAAGCCTGGCCCTTTGCCCGGCGAGCAGGTTCTGTACACCGGCGACTACTGCCGAATGGACGAAGAAGGCTACCTCTATTTTGTCGGCCGCAGCGATGAGATCATAAAATCGCGGGGAGAAAAGGTGGCGCCCAGGGAAGTCGAAAACGTGCTGATGGAAATCCCGGGAGTACGGGAAGCCGCGGTCGTTGGAGTTCCCGACGACCTGCTAGGGCAAGCAGTGAAAGCGTTTGTCGTCATGGAGCAAGGAACGATCATGGGCGAAAAGCAGCTGCGGATGGAATGTCAGAAGCGGCTGGAAAACTTCATGATTCCGAAGTCCATCCAAATTGTGTCCAGTCTACCGATGACGGACACGGGCAAGCTCAAGAAAATAGCGCTTTCATAAAGCGACACCTGGAAATCATTTGGATCGGAGGCCAATTCAATGCTGAGCACGAACAACAGAATTGACACCTACAGCGATCAGATACGCGCCTTTCTGGCGTCAAACTTCTACGTGGCCGACCCGCGTGCGCTGGAGGTTGAAACGTCGTTGCTCGACCAGGGCATCATAGACTCGACTGGAGTGCTTGAAGTTATCGGCTTCGTCGAGGAGACATTCGGCATCACTGTCGAGGACAGCGAACTTCTGCCTGAGAATTTCGATTCCATCCAGGGAATTGCACGTTACGTCCTCAGCAAGGAAAACTGATCGCCGGGCTACGGTTTAAGGGCGTCTTCCCAACCGAGCGCGCAAACCCATGGCGCGGCTCACGCTGGCGCTTTGGCCCGTGCACAAACCACCCTGGCTTCACCGGCTTTGTTTGCAACCGTGCGAATGCTCTCGTAGGCTTTGGAACGCTCAACCAAACTCATGACCTGCCGGTCCTGGCCAAGCCCGACCTCGAAAAGCAGCATGCCACCTTGCCGCAGATAGCGCCGCGCCTCCTTGATCACCCGCATGTGAATGCTCAGGCCGTAAGGCCCGGCAGCGAATGCCTCACGTGGTTCAAGTTCCATCAGGTGCGCGCGGTCGTTTTCGAGCCGCTTCTCGGAGATGTAAGGCGGGTTGCAAACGACCAGATCGATCGTGCCTTCGAGCTCCAGACCCGAGAAGGAATTGAACAGGTCGCCCTGCAGCACCGAAATGCGTCCGGCCAGGCCAAGATGGGCGACATTCCGGCAGGTGGTTTCGACACAGCTGTCAGTGAGATCGCTCGCCCAGACGCGCGCGGTGGGGACCTTGTATCCAATGGCGCAGGCGAGATTGCCCGCTCCGCAGCACATGTCCACGACACGCGGGACCGGCCGATTAAGTTCACGAAGCACATTGAGGGCGGTGCTGCCGAGCAATTCCGTCTCCGGGCGAGGGACGAGCACGCCGGGCGCGACAACCAACTTCAGCCCCATGAAGCCGATGCGGCCGGTGATGTAGGCGCTGGCGACATCTATTTCACCAATCACGACAACCCCGCTTTCTTGATTTTCCCATGCCCGATTTCTCGACGCCCGGTCTTCATGCCGTGAGGCGAGGCATCAGCCTCATCGTTCCCGGCTCGGTTCACGTCGCGCAACTACTGGATCGCCGCGCTCTGCAGGTCGCTGCTGAACCTCACCTCGATGGTGTCTCCAGGCGCGACCTCAGTGTCCTGGTCGACCGGTCGACTTCTCGACGCGTCCCCGGCTCTACCGGTTATTGTGATCCGCGCCTGGAAGGTTTCGCCGGCGACCGGCAGCGGAAGAGCGGACGCCCCTGATGGCTGAAGCTTCTGGCTGGCTGCGTGGAGCCTTGCAGTGGTCTCGGCGAGGCGAAGGTCGGTGTCCCTCAACTCGTTCAGAAGGCCGATCCTTCGTTGATTTTCATTGCGTTCCTGCTGCCTGACGAAGTCTTCCTGCTGGCGCCGCGTTCTCATGAGTTCGACCGAGGTCTCGAGCGCCCGGCTCGACGACATCAGCACCGCACGTCTGACGTCGGCGAGCCTGCTGTTGGTCAGGTTGCCCGATTCGAACGATTTGGTGACCCGCGCCAGATCGTCCTCATCCTGTTTCACCGCTGCCGCTTCCGTCTGCTCGCGCTTGAGCAGAACCTCGACCTCAGCCTCGGCATCCTTGGCGGTCTTGTCGAGATAGCTTTGCTCCTGTTGAAAATTGTTCAGCGAAATTCTGAGACCCTCCGCTTCCGCCTGCGCGACCGCCGATATCAATACGTTCGACAGGGGCGAGCCCTGCGGCGGCTGCATGTCAAATTCTGCCTGGTTCTGAAGTTCGGCGCGGATACGGGCGCCATGAAAGTAGTCCCTGATGTAATCCCCCCAGATCGACTCGTAGTCGCGTCGCAGATCAACGGGATCAGGTCCGCTTTGGCTTGCCCGCGACCGCAGAAGGCTGAAACCGCCGGCGACCGCAATCGCCTGCCGGACTGTCATGAGTGGCCGGTAAGCCTGCTGCCCTGGCGTCAGCACATCGCCAGTCACGTAGATCGGCCGGTACTCCGCGATCACGGCCGTGACGTCGCTCGGCTTGATGACGATCATTTGCTCCCGTCCATCAGGCAGACGCTGGTGGACGATCTTGGTTGGCAGCACCGCTTCCATGCGCGTCTGCAATTCGGCCGGCGTCAACCCGCCAACCGGGATCATCCCGAACTCGGGCAGCGCGATCGAGCCATCCATCTGGACAACCGCGCGTTGCGTTCGTTCCGCTATGGAGGCAATTCCTATCTCCACCGTGTCGCCGGGGGAGAGCTTGTAAGCCACCGGCGCTTCGGCCGCGGTTGCGCTGCTCAAGGCCAGGCACCCGGCAAGCGCTGCAAAGGAAATTCGGCTAATGAAGGCCATTGATGGCAATCTCCCCTTGTTTCAGATCCGGCTGCTGCGGCCAATCGAGATGGGCGACGAATTCGTAGACCGGCCCGCCCGGCACCCCCCAATTGCTCGACCAGATCACTTGCGACCCATCGGGGGACGGGGAGGCGTGTGTCTCGCTCCAATAGTCGAACGGAGCGTTTCGCGTCTGCACGATCCGTCGGACCTCTCGACTGCCGTCGACACGCAGCGCGATCACCTCGCGCGAGTATGGAGCCCAGTCCGGCTGGCTTCGAACCTCCTCGGGATTGCCCCCGTAACTCATAAATGCCCATTCGGGCCTGTTCAAAGCACGCAGCGATGCATGCTCGGCCTCGCCGAACTTCATGAGCGACATGACCTTTCCATCTGACAGCCGACGCTTGATCACCTGATATTTGTCGGGGCTGGATTTGCTGATTCCGACGTAAATTTCGCTACCATCCGCGTCGAGAGTCATATCGCCATGGCCGGGCCGATGATGGTCCTTCCACGTCTGGCGCAAGGTGCCGTCGATTGCGAAAATGGCTCGCTGCTCGGTGCCGTCGGCCAGGTTTTGGAAACACAGGATGTTTTCTCCAAGCGGAGAAATGGTGCAGGAACTGGTCGTTCCGGCAACCTGGGCGAGATTGATGTCCGGGTATTTCAGACGCCGGTCGAGATCATATGCGAAGGCGACGGCAGCACCATCATCGCGGGTCGCGCGTACGGCAATGCGGCTGCCGTCACGACTTGGATTTCCCTTGGACGGGCCGAATTTGAGATCCCGATATTTCGCAGCGGCAAAAACTATGTCCTCACGATTGCTGCGGGGCGCCCAGGTCGAGATATTCTGATCATCGACACAAATCATCAGATCCGCGTTTCGAGGGTGCCATTCGCACTCACCCGGCTTGTTGCGATGGAACAAAGGAACGTAGTTTTTCCCGTCGAGGAAGCACATGCCGTTGCAGCCGTTCATGAGGACGAGGAGGCTCTGATCGGCATTCCACGCTTGCGCGCTCGAGTACCGATGACTGCAATATATTTTGCCGCAGACAATTCCGCCGCCAAGAGCTCCGGGCTTGGTGATCCGAGTGAAGCTGATCCCTGTCGCCGGATCGGTTGCAGGTTTCAGGTAAGCGGGCAGATCCATTGCCGGCTCCGTGCCTGCCGCACCGCTCGGCCGGTTTCCGGCTGTGTGTAGCGCCAGCAGAGCGGCCATCAGCAGCACAGCCGGTATGAGCCGCGGAAAGGTCATGTCATATAGCTCATTTCGCGACGGACGCGGCCCTCGCTGAGGCGCGAACGCCACCACTCGATGGTTCTTTCCAGACCGTCACGCAGGCTTGTATGCGCCCGCCATCCGACTTTACTTTCAAGGTCCGAGGAATCGGCGAGCAACGCGCGAACCTCGGAGTTCTGCGGCCGCATCCGGCTTTCGTCGCGACGGACCGGTTTCCTGGTGCCACTCAACTCGAGCACCAACTCCAAAACGTCCGAGACACTGACGGCGCGCTGGCTGCCGGCATTGTAGGCATGGCCAAATTCAAGCTCGGCGGCCCCTGCCGCCACAAATGCCGCCGCAGTGTCTTCCACAAAGGTAAGGTCGCGGATAGGGCTGGTGTCGCCGACCATGATCGCCGGACAGTTCTCGTCCAGAGCCTGCCTTATGATGGTCGGCACGATGGCCCGCTCGCTCTGGCGCGGCCCGTATGTATTGAACGGTCGCAGGATGACCACCGGCACATCGAAGGACCTGGCATAAGACGCTGCCATCATGTCCGCGCCGATCTTGGATGCGGAATAGGGGGACTGTCCCTGCAACGGGTGGGATTCGTGGATCGGCATGGTCAGAGCGGTGCCATAAACCTCGCTTGTGGACGTATGCACAATGCGCTCGGTTTCCCAGTGGCGTGCCGCCTCGAGGACATTCACGGTGCCCAGCACATTGGTTTCCACATAGGATTGGGCAGCCGCATAGGAATAGGGAATCGCAATCAGCGCAGCCAGATGAAACACCGCCGCCTGGCCGCGCACGATCCGGTTGATGAACGCGCTGTCACGAACGTCCCCACGAATGCATTGCAACTGGCTTCGAACGTGGTCGGGCAAATCATCCAGCCAGCCATGGCTGTCGAACGAGTTGTAGAGGGCCAGTGCCGTGACATCGGCGCCTTCGCGTACCAACGCTTCCGTGAGGTGGGATCCGATAAATCCGTCCGCACCCGTGACTAGGACCTTCCTGCCGCGATAGCTCACGACCGTGCACTCCTTCGATCGTGTGAGCCGTCAAACTGGCGAACGAACAACAATCCATTCATGCCAAACTCCTCGCTTGCCAACTCTACCCACTTGCCGCGGGAGGCAGGGACACACCGAAAACCGCCCTGAAGCCCCGCATTATCCAGACGAGGTCCGATGCAATCGTGCGCCGCGGATAGTAGGCGAGGTCGATCGTTGCCTTGGCCGGGAACAGGACCTCTCGATAAAACAGGAGCGGATCAAGGGAGGGCGGGTAAAAACAGGCTTCGTGACGGAAGAGAACCTGGGTCGGGCCGAGCAGGCCAGGCTTCCACTGTAGGACAGCTTCATTGCCGCCGCGGAAACAATCGGCGAAGGCAAGGCTTTCCGGCCGCGGCCCGACAATTGCCATGTCCCCCGTGAAAACGTTCCACAGTTGGGGCAACTCATCAAGTTTCGTTGCCGCGAGAAAACGGCCTACCCGCGTCATGCGGCTGTCATCGTTCATGGTCAGCGCAAGCCCGAAAGGATCGGCTGTTGTCTTGAATTTGCGGAACTTGTACATGCGAAACGGCTTTGCGCCGGCGCCCAGGCGCGTCTGTGCGAAAAACACCGGCCAACCACCTTCGACAAAGAGTGCAACGGCAATCAGGAGCATCAGTGGAGCGAGTACCATTCCCGCTGCTGCAGCGAGGATGATGTCCATCGCGCGTCTGGCAATTCCGTGGCTGGTGCCAGCTACGGCGGGCCGATGCATCGTCACGTCGAGTGCGTTCATGCCGCGGCTCCCGCACGCCCGCTGCTTTCAATCGCGGTGGCTAGTGCAACAACCACCGACTCGATCGCACTTGCCGTAATTTGCGGGTGTAGTGGAATCGTCAGCTCCCGCTGCGCGAAGTCCTCGGTCTTCGGCAGATGGATTTCACTGAACATTTGGCGATAAAGCGTCATCTGGTGCACGGGCGTATAGTGGATTGTGGTCTGTATTCCCTTCGTTCGCAGATGGTCGATCACCGTTTGCCGGTCGACGTCATGCGGCAGGAGGACAGGCATGATGTGGTAGGCCGAGGTCCGCGGTTTGCCGAACGGGACTGTCACAGCCGAGCAGTAATCTGCGATCAGACGCCGATAGAGGACGACCAATATGCGCCGGATTTCATTCCATTCCTGCAGATTTTGAAGTTGGACCAAGCCAATAGCGGCGCGCAATTCGTCCATGCGATAATTGAAACCGAGCATCGTCACGTCGTATTGCGGCGTGCGGCTGTTCAGCCGCTGATGCGTGCCACTGGTCATCCCATGTCCGCGAGCCTGGCGGATCGTTTCACGGAGCTGTGCATCCCGGGCGATAACGGCCCCACCTTCCGCGGTGGTCATGTTCTTGTTGCCGTAGAAGCTGAAGGCCGCGGCCGCACCGTAAGTCCCCACCTCCTTAAGGCCGGGAGCATGCGCGGCATCCTCGACGATATGCAGTCCTCGCACACGGGCAAATCTCTGCCATTCTTCCCGGTCGGCAAGATAGCCGGCAAAGTGGACGAGAATGACAGCCTTGGTACGTCCGGTGCATTTGGCCTCCGCGTCACTTAGGGACATCAGTGGCACTTCGGCCGACTCTATGTCGACGAATACCGGTGTTGCTCCTACGTAGAGCACTGCATTCGCGGTCGCCACGAAGGTCAGCGAGGGAACCAGCACTTCGTCTCCGGGGCCGATCCCAAGTCCATGGAGAATGAGATGCAGGGCGGCGGTGCAAGAGCTGACGGCGACGCAATCGACCGCATCATGCACGGCTGCGAAGGCCTCTTCAAAGGCTCTTACCTGGTCCCCCATCGTCAGCCACCCACTGTCGACAACTTTGGCCAGGGCTGCCTTTTCCGGAAAGCCAAGAATAGGAGCGCTGACCAAGAGCATTACGACCTCCTCATGTTGGCGCGGCAGGGCGTTCAGCCCTCAAGCGGCCGCTGCCGAGACCTCGATCGATGCGGACTGCTCTTCCCAGGCAATCGTTTGTGCGTTTTGAAAATCTTCAACGCGTCCGATATCCAGCCAAAGCCCGTCATGTTTGTAGACGTGCACATTCGTGCCGTTTTGCATCATCTGCAGCATGAGGTCGTCGAATCCGAAGGCGATGCCGTCAGGTATAAAACGGAAAACATCTGGATTCATGCAATATATACCCATACTTACCAGATGAGACAGCGTCGGTTTTTCGCGAAATACCTGGACAGTATTGCCGACCTCGTCGATGACGCCGAAGTCCATCTTGATGATGCGGGAAGCTGTGGCTATGGTGACTGGATCCGTATGAGTCCGGTGTGACGCCACAAACCGGCTGAGACTGAGATCGGTAAGTACGTCCCCATTGAGAACAATGAACGGCTCGTCCAGTTCTTCCCTGATCAGGGAGAGCGGGCCAATGGTGCCGAGAGGTTCCAGCTCCTGGGTATAGCGTATCCTTAGATTCCACTGTGATCCGTCTCCGCATACGGTGCGGATCAAGTGCCCCAGATAGCCGGTCGTGACGTAGACTTCCTGAATGCCGTTCCGTCGCAGCCACTTCAAAAGCAATTCAAGAACCGGTCGAGCACCGATCGGCATGAGAGGCTTGGGCAAGATGGATGTGAAAGGCCGAAGGCGTGTTCCCATTCCACCGCACTGAATGACCGCTTTCATCTCGTCCTCCTATTGATACGACTGTCGCGGTGTGATGGGTCCAGCCCACCCGGCCGGAAGGTACGCCAGTGTTGGTGTCACCTCTCCGGAGTGCAGCGATGGTAAGTGGCGCCCGAGAAGGCGTCGTCGTGCATTTGAATGGCACGTTCCCGGCGTTTTGATTTCAATATTCCAGCCGGAAGGGCATGGGCGCGGCAGGGTGATCAATCAGGGCTGGGAGCTGTAGCCGCTTGAATGGCAATTACCTGTGCAGATTTTCGGCGTCGGTAACGACCTTTTCGCAAAGGCATCGCCACCGTTCGTACGAAAAAAACACTTCAATATCTGGCCCTGAAATGCGTGCGAGTGTAAGCTATATTAGAAAGTTGAAATATGCGGATGGGCGGCGGCGAGCGTCGACATACGGGGGATCAGCGGGCGGCTGATCTGTGTTGGGTCACCGTGCGGTCCATCCAGACGGAGGTTTCGGCAGCTAGGGACACATGCGGGGCTGCCAAAAAGTGGGTGGTTCATGTATCGTATTATCATCGCCGACGATCACGGCTTGTATCGTCGTGGGCTGCGACTGGCATTGATGGCCGGCATGCCAGACTTGGAAATATTCGAAGCGGCGTGTTTTGAGACCGTCATAAGCCTGCTTGAAGATCGGGCGCCCGTTGATCTCGCCATCCTCGACCTGAACATGCCGGGACTGTCGGGTCAGGATGATCTTCGCGACGTCTTACCGGCTCATCCCGACACACGGTTTGCAATTGTTTCGGGGACCGATTCACGCGCCGAGATTCTGACTGCCCTTTCGATTGGGCTTCATGGCTATATCGTAAAGTCCCAAACGGACGAGGAGGTGGTCCTGGCGGTGAACGAAATCCTGGCCGGCCGTATTTACGTTCCGGCACTTCTTTCACAAAGGCCCAAGGAGTCGGTACGCCTTCCATCCGTGGCTCCCACGCAAATGCCCCACAGGACCACCAGCGTCAACAATCTGGGCAGGCTTACGTCCAGACAGAAGGAAGTCCTCAGGTTGATGGCCGAAGGTTACTCGAACAAAGAGATTGCCCGCTCTCTTGAAATTGCAGAAGCGACGACGAAGATTCATGCCGCCGCCGTCCTGCGCGAACTTGGGGCACGAAATCGGACAGAGGCCGCGGTTCTGCTGAAGACATGGGCCGCCAGAGACGTCAACTAGCGCCGATTGCTTTTGGCGGCAGCCGGACCGAATATTTCAGTCCGTGATCCAGCATCTCAAGCTTGGAAGAGTGGCCCACGATAGGTTCACCGTCAGCTCCAATAATCAACGACCCAAAGCCACGCCGAGCCGAGGTGGAGACCCGGCGCTCTCCCGATTCCGACCATTCAAACACTATGTCGGCGCCGGGCTCTTGGGCTGCGAATTGCCACACGACCTCGATCCGGCCTGCCGGAGTGCCGAGAGCCCCATGCTTCACGGAATTGGTCGTAAGTTCGTGAACGATCATTGCGAAGCTCTCAGCCGAACCCTCTGCCATTTTTACTTCGGGTCCACTGATCGAAATGTTGTGCGTCCCCATATAGGGCTGCAATTCCTGAGCAATGAGGTCACGGAGGGAAGCCGACAGGCTGCCATCGCGTGAAAGAAGCAGATGCGTCGCCTGGAGTGCGCCGATTTTTTCGATCAGTGTCTGCTTGTAACGGGCAATATCGTTGTCGGGGGCACCGACCATATTTACAAGCGCCGTGATCACCGGAAACAGATTGTTGAGCCTATGGCGCTGTTCAAGCATGGCCCGCTCTCGCTTCTTCGCCGCAGCCCGCAGCAGAATGGTTATGCGTCGATCGGTGAGATCCGCGGCGACTCCTATTCGCTGTGCACGACCGTCGCGCAATTCGTCCCGGCCCCGAAGAGCAATCCAGCGGATATGCCCGCCAGCTCGCCTGATGCGGATCTCCGCATCATAGTTGGCGCCTGATGCAAGCTCTCCCGGGGCCGTCAGATTAGGCAAGTCGGCCGGGTGAACGACAGCGGCCAATTCCTGCAATGGACGGCTCGGCGCGGGTGCCAGTCCCATCATTTCCCAGAACGCCGCTGAGCCATTCACGGATCCGCTCTCGAAATCTATACGCCACGTTCCCAACCGGCTGGACGACAGTGCCAGGTCCAACCATTCCTTCTGAGCCCGGAGTGCCTCGCGGGCGGTTCGCTCTCCAGATATATCGTCCACCATTACAAAGATGCTTTGAGGGAGAGCATCGGCTGGCACGGCCAAAGACAGCGCCAATCTTGTCCACAAAACCGTGCCGTCCTTTCTCAGGAGACGGATCTCCGAGCCGAAAGAAGTCGTGTCTTTGAGACTAGTCAACGCTTCCGCCAAAGTGTGGTTGTCGTCAGGATGGACGAGTGCCCTGAGCGGCAGACTCGAAAGCTCCTCCTCGACATACCCTGTCATCTCACAAAGACGTTTGTTGGACCGTTGCAACTCTCCGTTCTCGCTCATGTTGGCAAAGCCAATGGCGGCACGTTCGAATGCCCAGCGATAACTGTTTTCGGTCGCCTCCAACGCCAGGAGTCTAGCCTCTGCAACCTGCAAAAGGGTGCGGTAGTCCTGCCTCTGCCGGTGGAAAGTCAGGGCGATCATCCCGCCTGCAACCAGCAGCAGAATGGCCCTAATCCAAACCTCGACGTCAATTGGGTTGCTCAGGATATCCCGCGCCAACAAGCCGACGGCCACCATCACAAACGTTGCCGCAAGGGCAATCAGGCGATCTTCGAGATATGAGATGGCAATAATGGTGGGAACAAATTCAAAAAAGCCGATGTCGTATGCCATGGAGGCGGGCAGCGCCGTCTCGACCGCAAGTGTCGCGATCAGGAGCGACATCGAGGCAAGGTGGGTTAGCAACTTGCTTGAGCTGTTCGGATGCAAATTGAGCGAAAGCAAACGCATGTGCCAGACTATAACCTTCTGACTAGTCCGTCGAGATTAGACCGAAAAGCGTACAGACTAGTCCGACCGCAGGATTGTTCCCTGGGATTGTAGCGCGCATTTTGTCCGATGTCGGGGGCGGATCGGACCGCAATTCTCCAAGCGACCTGACTGACATGTTGAAGGCACCTCCTTTTGACAGGGAGGCGTTGCCGTTTTGCGGGAGGTAAGAAAATGGCACTGGTTGGTAGGCAAGATGATGGAGTTCTTGGTCGCCAATATGGAGGTTTCGGGGGAAAGCCCGTCTCGGCCTTGAGAACGCAGGGTGGCCATAGTTCCGCCTGGCACCAAGCACCACAAAGGTTCGACGGCGTGGCCGTCGAGCCAAAGCAGAGCAGCCTTGCATCTGTTGTGGGAATGCTTGATCGCATCGGGTGTGGCTATCTGATCCTGAACAGCGACAGGAAGGTCATGGAGTGGAATTCAGCCGCTCAAAACACCTTGGAGCGCGAGGGCGAGGCAGCTGATACGGCCGGCAAGGTGTCGGTTGCTCTGAGGCGGCTGATCGCAAACGTGCCGGGGAATTTTCTTCCCGGCACGCTTTCATGGGTGGTGATCCGCGGCATGGGCGACAGGCCCTTGGTTTTGAACGAGAAGGGCATAGCAACGCCTGACGCGACGAGTATCGTGGCGCTGCTGGATCGTGAAAACAGGTCCGGGCCAAATCCCCAGACGCTGCAAAGAATGTTTGGTCTGACGAGTGCCGAAACGCAACTCGCGCTGCGCTTGGCGCAGGGCGATGCCCCTTTGGAGATAGCCCGCAAGCGGCGCTTGAGCCGGACCACGATAAGGTCACAGCTGGCGTCGCTGTTCGCCAAGACCGAAACTCGGCGCCAGGCGGAACTGGTAGCTCTTCTTGGGCGCATATGCGTCCTGCCGTGAGATAACGGCCGTACCATGCGCGCGCAACAGGCTTGTGCGCGCGCAATCTGTTGCCGGCGTGCTTGTCCGCCAGACTCACCCTACCGCCGTCGTGTGCGCACCCGGCCCAATCTTGGGCGGATTGCAAACACGTGGTTAAGCACGTGCCAGCCCGCCACCTTCATGACGGAAGGCCGGAAGATCTGAATCCCGTCCAGGAACGTAGTCAACCAGGACTGCTGGTGGAACCTCATGGGAATACGAGCGACCCGCAATGCCCGCAGCAATGTCTCGGGAGGCGGGAGATGGTTGCGGTCCTTGATGAGATTCCAGTTAAGCTGTTTGACGGCGAGGGTCACTTCGTCGACCTCGCGGAAACTCTTTGACGTTGTAATGCTTGGATGGTTCGTTGCATCGTAAAAGGTAAGCGGATCGCTTATCGCCACCATGTCCCCATGGCTGGCTAGATCGACGAAGAACAGTTGATCCACTCCGGCCGGAATCTCTTTGTGCGTGCGCATCAAGCAGCCGGCACGAATGACGTCGCTGTTGATCAACAATGTGGATGGAATAATCCCCAGGCAGCGTGTCGCACGCACCAGATAGAGGTCCATCAGGCACTGCTGGCTGGAATAAAGCGAGATCGGTTCCTGCTCCTTGGGGACTTGGCGAAATCGCACTCGCTTGTCCTCGATTATGTTTGCGGCTGACGTCATGAAGGCGACTGAGGGATACTGTTTGGCAACTTCGGCGAATGTCCTGAGTGCACCTGGCGCAAGCCAGTCATCGTCATGCAGCAACTTGATCCATCGTCCGGAGCAAGCCAGCATAGCGTTGTTGGTGTTCTCCACCTGACCGCGACCTCGACTGTTTTCGATAATGCGGATGCGAGGTTCGCTCCGTGCGTAGTCGGTCACGATAGCCCAGGTCTCGCCCTCCGGTCCCTCGTCGTCGCTCACGACCAACTCCCAATCGGAGTAATCCTGGCCCAAGACGCTGTCGATCGCCCTGCGGATCGTATCCGGTCGACGAAAGGTTGGTATCCCGACCGAGATAAAAGGGCGTGACCATGAGACATCGGCCCGGTCATGCTGGGTGACCGCAACTGCCGCTTGAAGGTTGTCAATCGACGACGAATTCATGGTGTTTTTTCCTCGAGACATTCATGTTGGACGCACGTTGCAGCGCCTGCTGGTTGAGGGTCGTGGGTCAACAGGTACAGTGATGCTGCCATTTTCAGAGCGAAACCCGACGCGCCGCCGGCGGCCATGAAATAGATGACGGTGACTGGCTGCCAGCCCGCCTGGGCGCCGGCGAGCAGTGGGCCAAACACGAGAACCGCCCGTGCGAGGTCGATGACCAGTCTTGTTCCTTGCCGCCGTAACAGAGCGGGAACGTCGCTGAGCGGCGTCGACAACGCCTGTGCCGCGCCCATCACCGCCAGTGCGGTCATGATTTCCGCAGTGGGCATCCAAGGCTCGCCCAGAAGCGGAACGACCACATAAGGCGCGGCGAGGCCGAGCAGCAAGATCGGCACCGCGGTAAAGGCGGCGGCCAGCAGGAGAAGCCCGCGCGCCACACCCAGCAGGTGTCCACGATTGCTGTTCCGGTTTGCTTCGGCGACAAAAACATTGCTGAGCGGTGTGGCGATCAGCGTCACCGGACCGGTGACCAGCCGCGCGGCCACGCCCAAATATCCGGCAAATGCGGTGCCGAACAGCCCGCCGACAAGGACTGCTGGAAGATTATTGATTGCTATGCTCGCGAGCGTTGCGGGAATATCGAACAGAGGAAATTTGTATTCCCGCCGAGCCTTTTCCAGCACCGCACGCCAAGGTGCCCAGGCGATGCCACGCAAATCCTCCCAACTCATCACCCGACAGCCGATCAGCCCGATGAAGACGAACTGGCTCAGAATATGCGCATGGATCATGGCTTCGCCGCCGAGGTTGGCGATGCCGAAAGCCAATTGCAGTGCAGCCATGCTCGCCGGCAGGATCAGGCGCCCGAGAGCAAAATCGCGCAAAAGCCCGGCACGCAGACTCCAGCAGTTCATGGCTTCGACCAGACCTGCGCCTCCCATTCCAATCGGAATGAGCCAGGCGAGCGAGCCGAGGCGATCGGGAGCAAGGTTCGACAGCATCTGTCCGGCCGAAAAGGCCAGGACGGTCGTCACGAACACAGCCAAGAGAATAAGCTTGACCGTCACATAGGCCTGCGCGCTCCCCTTGACCCCATAGAGCGAAGCCTCGAAGCGCAATGCCGCGACCCCGGCGAGTATATTCACGATCGACAGGTAAATCGTAAAGACGCCGAAATCGGCCGGCGAATAGAGCCGCGCCAAAACCGGGATTGCAGCAAGAAGGGTGAGCTGGCCGACAATCGCCATTGCCGACACTCCGCTTGCCGCACGAATGATCGAGCCGATCGGGCTCGGCCGAACAACGATGATGGCTGTGCCGGCCGCAGGAACCGTCTTGGGTCTCAGAAGGTCGCTTGGTGCCATCGGTTCGCGCTTCCGAGGGAGGCAAATATCGGGGATTGCCGGAGCCTACGATGCACACCGGACCTTGCCATCATTCACCTGAATGACGCGCTCTGCTGACAGGCTGCACCGTGAATCGTCCTGGCCGCTCCCTGGATGAACCGCCCTCGGATCGTTCGTTGCCCAAGGACGAGCCTGTGGCCGTCATGCTATTTGCTCGCGCAAGAGGTCAGCGCTGTCCTCGAGCCGATATCCGGCATGTTTCTTCAGATTCACGCGCGTGAGGACACTGCCGACAGGTATCGCAAGAGAACCGTTGCCCTGAAGGAGTTCCAGCACCCCGCGAGCGAGGGTGCGTGGCGTTTTCCTCCACCGGATGGCGAAAAGAACCACGTCCGCCCATCCGGGCAGAAATTTGGCTTCCGGCCGCCCCAGCGCCGACGGCAGGTTTATGATCACGATGCGATAGGTCGCGTGCAGATCCGCCATCACTTTGCCTCCATCCTCGCATGATAGCAGCGCCAGCAGGTCGTCCGACGGAGCGGCGGTCATTACGTCGATCCCGATTTCATGCAGCCTGGCAACGGCACCTTCCAGGTCGCAGCGATTGCAAACATAGTCAGCGAAGGAATGGCGGTTCTTGCGCTCGCTGAACTGGTGCAGGAACTCGAGCGTGAGCTGAACGCCCTTCCGTTCAAGATCGACCAACAGGACTCGACCGCCCAGTCGCGTGCCGGCGAGCGCCAGGCTCCACGCGAGTTCGGTCCCGCCATCCTGCGGCACGCTGGAGGTGACAAGCGCCGTGTACGACGAACGAGCCCTTAGCGCATTTGGTGCCGCCGCGATCAGCAACGACGTCACGGCGCGGCTATATGCGGACCTGCGCTCCCCCAGCACGAGGTTTCGCAGTTGTTTGGCATGCATTCCGCATGCTTCGGGGATCTGCCCCATACATGGAACCTTGAGCACCGCTTCCGCCTCGGCCTCGCCACGGAAAGTCCGGTCAAAATGATTGCGCATCGTGACGTACATCGCCCCAAGGATAGCGAATAGGATCATCCCGGGGGGAACAAGGAAGATGGCTGGCAATGTCTGCGGGATAGTCGGCGGCCAAGCCGCAGACAGGATCGAAATTCCAGCCGAGGGAACTCCGATACGCCGCGTCAAATCCTGTTGTCGACCAAGGAGTTCGTTATATCGCTGGGTCAGCAGGCTGACCTGCGGCTCGAGAGCCCGCAAGCCGGAAAGCCGGCTGGCGGTGTCGGCCATGACCGCATCCAGGATGTTCTTTCGGCCTTCGAGAGCGGCGATCTGTGCACGGAAAATGTTTGCATCGGCAGCAATCTTGTCGACGCCTTGTTCGATCTTGCTTTGCGTCGTGGCTCTGAGTTCCTGGTCTGCCGGCGCGAGAACCTGTCGAGCCGCAAGGTCGGCAAGTTCAGGCGCGCCAATAGCTTCGGCCAGGGTGATGAGAGTGGCCCCTTGCTCTCGAAGCTGCTGGACGTACCGTAGCCGAGATTCCACGGCGGCGAGATCCGCCTTTGACATCGACAATTGCTGGCTGAGGTCGGCCCGTTCCCTGGCTGCATTGTCCGCCGAGCCTTGGTCGATGGCTCCGTGGCTCAGCCGATATTTCTCAAGGCGGTCAGCCGCTGCCTGCAGATCATTTTGCAGCCCGGGCAGACTGGCGGTGATTGCATCGAGCTCTTGCTGGTCGGATGCCTGCCTTTTCTTCGTTAGGGTGTCGACATAAACCTGAGCGAATGTGTTGGCCACGAGCGCCGCCCGCGCGGGGCTGTCATCGGCGAAAGCGACGGAGATCACTCTCGATCGCAGCTCCTGCCCGACCCGCATGCCTCGCCGCAAAGCTCTCAACTCGGAGGCATCCACGGCTTGTGGACCGTTGGCTGCCTGGTCCGCCCCTGGCCACAGCCGGTCCAGTAGACCGTCGGCAAGTGAGCGTGTCCTCGGGGGAGGGGTGGCAGACGGTTCAAGCCGGGAATTCCTGCTAGCGGAATTGTCCTGTCCGGTTTCCGCCGCACCTGTCTTGCGCAGTGCCGCCATGACGCGGCGCAGGTGATCTTGCGACGATAGCATCGTGATGTGGTCATCTATGCTTGAATCAACGAGGTCCTGCGAAGACGGGGCGCCGACGGGCAGTGAACCGCGCGAGGGGGCGTCGACGATAAGCTGGGTTGTTGACTCGTAGAGAACTGGTCGAAGGCTTCCCAGCAACCCCGCCAACAAGCCGCCCAACACAGCGAAAGCAATAATAGACCATTTTCTCCTTGCCAAAATCACGAAGAGTTGGCGCGACGCGGTGGGCGGCTCGACATATTCACGCAATGACCGCACGTGCACTCTGCCTTCGAGAACCGGTGCTGGCAGTTGATTGACCCGTGGCAGCTGGATCGGGCTGATTGCGGAACCTACCATCTTACACTCCTGCCAGGTCGAGTTCATGAGTTGGGCCGGTTTGCTGTGCTTGCCGATTGGCCTTGCTCCGCCAGGCCTGGAACATCAACGCGGACCACAATTCGCGGGAGCGGTTCTGGCCATCAATGTGATCGCGCCAGCAGGCGTCGATCTTCGCGGTGTCCAATACGTCACTGCTTTCGGTTCGCATATCAGCGAGAAGATCGGTGGCCCAGTTGCGCAGCGGACCCCGCAGCCATCCAGCGATAGGGACATCGAAGCCTTGTTTCGGACGCTCGATCAGGTGCTGCGGGAGATAGCGGCGTAGCAATTGGCGAAGGATCCATTTGCCGGCGCCATCACGAACTTTCATGTTGGATGGCAGCCGCCAGGAGAATTCGACAACGCGGTGGTCAAGGAGAGGACACCGACCCTCAAGGCTGTTGGCCATGGTGGCACGGTCCAGCTTCACCAAGATGTCGCCAGGCAAGTAGCCCGCCATGTCATCGTAGAGAAGACGGGAGAGCAGGTCGTCAAGCGGCGGATCGCCGTAGCCGTAGGCTGGTTCGGTCGGCCGCTGAGATCCCAGGTTTTCAGCCTGTGGCCGCGCCAGCCGCTGAAACAATTCGTCTTCATTCGATGCCGTGAGCAGCCGGGCGAGGCGTTCCATTCGGTCGCTCCGGATAAAATGCCTCGCGCTCGCAGAGAGCGGCAGTTTGCCAACGACATCGTCACGTCCGGCGCGTGCGAAAAAACCTGCTCCTGCCGCCAAGGTTCGGCGCAGTTGTCGGGGCAGGCGTAGGTGCCGTTTCAGCCGCTCCGCCATAAAGTGGCGCCCGTATCCTGCGAAGCATTCGTCACCGCCGTCGCCCGACAGCGCTACGGTGACGTGCTGACGAGCGAGCCTGGCAACAAGCAAGGTCGGTATTTGCGATTCATCGGCGAAGGGTTCATCCCAGGCCTGGGGCAACTCGGGAATGACGTCACGTGCGGCGCTTGGCGAGAGGTGAAGTTCGGAGTGGTCGGTACCCAGATGACGGGCAACGGCCGCTGCATATGGAGCTTCATCAAAGCCGCCCTCTGCGAACGAGATCGTGAAGCTGCGAACCGGCTTGCAGGATTGGGCCTGCATCAAGGCGATCACGGCTGAGCTGTCGATGCCCCCCGACAGGAAGCCGCCCAAAGGGACGTCGGCGATCATGCGTTCCCGCACAGCCAGCCGAAGCCGGTTGTCCAGTTCGTCAATGAGGTCTTCGTCCGTGCCGATGACGGGGTTCCGTCGCCCATCGGCAGCGACGTCAGCCAGCGACCACCAGCGGTGAACGCTTTGGGAAAGACGGTCCGCGCTGCGGTCTTCGGCAAAATTCGCCGCCGTGACGGAAAGGACGGAACCAGGCGGCAGTTTGAATACGCTTCGCCAGATGCAGCGATGGTCCGGCACCCATCCCGTCGAAAGCATTGCCGCGGCGGCATCAAGATCAAGGTCGGGAGAAAAGCCCGGAAAGCAATTGATCGCCTTCAGCTCAGAGGCGAAAACCAGCGCATCTCGGATCGATGCGACATAGAGGGGCTTTTTGCCCATTCTGTCGCGGGCCAGATGCAGGGTTCTTGTCTTGAGATCCCACAATGCGAAGACGAACATCCCGGCAAAGCGATTGAGGGCGGCCTCAAGCCCCCAATGCTCGATTGCGCACAGCATCACTTCGGTGTCGCTGGCGCCTTGAAAGGTTTGGCCCGCACTCTCGAGTTCGCAACGCAAATCGCGAAAATTGTATATCTCACCGTTGAAGGTGATCACGTACCGACCGCTGGCGGAATGCATCGGCTGGTGCCCGGCGGCTGACAGGTCGACAATTGCCAACCGCCTGTGGCCCAGTGCGATTCCAGTTTCGCGGTCGATCCAGAGCCCCTCGCCGTCCGGCCCCCGGTGACGCAGCGATGCAGTCATCCGCCCGATCGCTCCGAGCGGCTTTATGTCCGCGGCGTCGGAAGCCAATAGAATTCCCGCGATCCCACACATTAGGACACCCTCGGTTCAGCAAGCTGCCGCCGAAGTGCGGTCGGATTTCCGGCAACGAGGCAGAAAGCCAGCGAAAACCACACGATCGGGTGGCGGATGATCAGGTGAGGCATGCTGAAGATTATCGTCGAGACACCAAGCACCAGCAGGGCGTCGAATCCCGCTCGCCAGGCGAAGGACATGGCGGCGCCCACGATCCAGACCAACGCCATCACGGCAAGCAATCCGCCCTGCAGGTAAAGGTCGAGAACGGTATTGTGCGCTTCGAAAGGTCGCTGCAGAAATTGACGGTCGGCGACGGGCGGCCGCTCGAGGTGGGGGCCAGGACCCAGTCCCAGGGAGCCGGATTTCAATCCTTTTTCCACAGCCTCCTGCCACAAATAGAGCCGGAGTTCGAGCGTTTCGATGGTCCCTTCCCCGCCTTCGTCTTTGGTAAGGCTCTTGGCAAAATTGGCGACGCTGGTCTCCTCGGTGAGCGCGTACGGCGTCATTGCAAGCGCTAGAGGCAAGGAACCCGCCAACAGCAGAATTGCCGCCATGCGGGGCATGCTGGCGCGGCCACTCGTTGCTATCCATGCACGAAGCCGCAATCCGATAAAGATGAGACAGCTCAGGATGCTGGTGTAGAGATAGGTGTCGCTCTTCGTCAGCCGGCCGACATAGAAGGTCAGGAGCAGGCATGAGAATGCAAGCAAACGAGCCCATGGGTTGCGGGTGGTCGTAGCAAGATGCAAAGCCAGTGGGCCAAAAAGCGCGCAATAGAGCGCAAGTTGGTTCGGGTTCTCGGACCAGCCACGGAACCTGTCCCAGAACCAGGGATCAACGCCGGACTGGTGGGCTACCCCAAATGCCAGTCCCAGCTGAATTACGAAGCTCCCGTTGGCGATGGCGATCACCCACCACGCACTGCGGCGAAGGTGAAGATCGGCGTCGGGCTCCGCGGCCGCCAAGCATGTGAAGCTTGCCAGCAACACATAGGCCATAACGTCATGTACCAGCCCGGTCAGGTAAAGGACGGTGGTCAGGTAGCCGACGATCGTACCGATTCCCAAAGCCAGCGACAAGATCAGCCAGAAGCTCGCAAGCTGGACAAAAGCGGGCGTGACCTGGAGATGACCGCCGGCGAGTATTCGTCCAATCGCCAGAACGATCCAGATCGCGATGAACAATTCGCCATATCCGAGCGGCAATCCCGGAACGCCCAGTTGCGTCGCATAAGACATCGCAACTCCCAGGGCGAGCAAGGCGTCCCGGATCATTGATGTGCCCCGCCTCGGTGATTTGCGAGGCCGCCTCCAAGTCCGACGGCAGGGAGCGGTCGCATGTGCCCCGCGCGGAGTGTGTTGTCGTAAAGGTCGCAGTACTGGTCGACCACCAGTGGCAGGGCAAATTGCCTCCGGACAAGTTCAACAGAACGGGCGCCCATCGCCTTGGCCGCCGCGCGGTCGGACAGCAAGTCTATCGTTCGCGAGGCGAGGGCATCGGCATCATGCGGCGCAACCAGGTAGCCATTCCATCCGTCTTCGACGACGTCGCTGCAGCCAGGCATCCTTGAGGCTACGATGGGCAATCCCGCCAGCCCCGCCTCCAGCAATACACGCGGAACCCCCTCGCGATACTGAGTGGGAAAGGCGAATACATCGGCCATGCCAAGGAGATCGGCGACATCGCGTCGTGGACCCAAGGCCAGCACATGAGGTGCATGCCGATCGAGCTCCGATTTGTCGATTGCGAATGAGCCCTCGGATTCTCGTGGGCCGACGAGCACAAACCGCGCCGCGGGCCTTGCGGACAGGATGCGGGGGATCGCATTGAGAAGGGTCGCCACGCCTTTCTGGCGCGTCAAACGGCCGACGAAGATCACCACTTCGGCGGACTGAAGGCCGAGGTCCTTTCGCATCTTCGTTGCTGAGGACCCGAGATGGCGCACCGTTGCGAACGCATCGACATCGATTCCGGAACTGCGTATCAGTCGCGAAGTTCCGCGGCCGATCAGCCGAAAGCGCTCGAAGAACAGTTGGTCGTCGCGATTTTGGAATACGGTCGCTGCCGTCCAGGAAGACGCAAGCCATTGCAGTGCGCAATAGACCGGACGCAAGGCCAGGGCTCGAGGCTCCAGCGATGAGAACGTCCACCCCAGTCCGTTGATGGTGCGAATGACCGGAACAGTTCCCTGTACCGAAAGGGGCGTCAACAGATTTGGCTTGGTGTCGAAGCTCTGGATGATGTCAGGCTGAAGCTCCTGCATCAAGCGGCGCATCGTTCGGAGAGTGCGCCATTCCCCGCCTCCGCTTGCAAAGCGGTCGAAGGAGAACCTGTGATGCGAAATGTCATGCCGAAGAAACGGTACGGGAGAACCGCTCGAGACCGCCGTAACGCGAAAGCCTTTCTCTCGCAGCGCGATGAGGAAGGGAACTCTCAAGGCGTGATCCTCGCCTCCCACGCAGACCAGGTGCGGGTTCATCTGCCTCTCCCAAGCGCACTGACCGATTGGCTCTCGATGCTGCCATGGCCCGGTTTCATCACCTCTGAGCGCATGCCGCCCGAGTGCACGCTAGGGGGACACCAGGTGCCTGTCCTCGTCCGTTTGAATGACACAAGGGATGTTTGGAAGGGTAGCGACCAGCGAGGCGAGATTCCCTCGCGATTGCCGGAGCGTTCATGCGACTCGTGTCTTGCGGGATGAGCGCGGTGCTTGCCTGAGCCGGTAGGGGTGGCTGGTCTGCATCACCTTGGTTGTCCAAGGTTTTCGAGTGTCCAATTGCGGCGGCGCGGTGCCTGAGCTCCGCGGTTCGCTGATGGCAAAAAATCTTTGACGCGTAGTTGCGCTGGGCCGTCAAGTCGGCCCTCGGCCTGCGTGGCCGGTCTTCAGGACGGAACCGGCACGTCAGCTGTTGGTCCACTCATCCGGAACATCTGTCGGCGAGGCCCAGGGGCCTCGCCGACTTCTTAGAGCATTTCTTCGCTGGGCTGGTTCAGGTGACCAGGAAAGACGATGCGGTAATCGACAGATGCGGAGAGAGGCTCGCGAAATGGATCTGGTTTGCGCCTCCGACGCCGTCGCTGTCGAAAGAAAGAGCTCCCGTCGAACTGTTGTAGACAATGTGATCGGAACTGTCATGCGCGGCTTTGCCGGCAAAGAAAGCGTCCGACGAGAGGCCCCCCTGATCGAGACCGGCAAAGATGGAATGATCGAGGTGGATTTTGTCCTGGGCTTTGTTGAAATCAGTGATCCTGTCGACATTTCCGTCGCCAAGAGCGGTACTGAAAACGAAGACATCACTGCCGCGGCCGCCGGTCAAAGTATCGGCTCCACCGCCGCCGTCGATCTTGTTGGCGCCGGCGTTGCCTTTGACGGTTTGAGCGAACTCATTGCCCGTCAGGTCGATCGCGGCCTTGCTGGACGCCTTGCTGGTCGCGAGTTGTTCGATGTGAGAGCCAGCCGATAGGGCGAAACTCACAGAGGCGAGGACTTTATCGATGCCGCTGCCCTTCTGCTCCACCACCTTGTCGTGAGCATTGTCGACGGAGTAGGTGTCATTGCCACCATATCCGGTCATCTTGTCGGCGCCACCGCCACCATTGATCTTGTTGGCGCCGCCATTCCCGTAGATGGCTTGGCCGAATTCATTGCCGGTCAGGTTGATGGCCGTCCTGCCCCCAGAGCTAGCAGTGGAGAGCTGCTCGATATGTGAGCCCGCAGAAAGAGCGTAGCTGACCGAGGCCATGACCTTGTCAGTGCCGCCGCCTGGCGCTTCCATCACCTTGTCACGAGCGTTGTTGACAAAATATTTGTCATCGCCCGTCGTGGCGTGAAAACGATCTGCGCCGCGCGTGCCATGGAAGACATGATCGCTGTCCGACGGGGCCGGCGCGGCCGGAACCGGAGCGGCGGCGTCTGTCGGAGGCGTAGCCGGAGCAGGGGCGGCGACGTCGGTTGGAGGCGGGGTCGTGGTATCGATCGGATCGGTTACTGGGGGGGCGGCCGAGCCACCGGTGCTTTGGAGATTGTGCTGTTGGAACAAAGCCTGCAACTCCGGCGAATTTTCCAGAGCTGTGTCACCGTTCTGCGAGCCCCAGGCATAGGCATAATCGAAGGCAGGCGACGGAACCAGTGCTGCCCAATGATCTATCATCGTTTGCATCTGTTCCGGCGTCGGCATCTGATGCTTCCCGCCCGTGTCGGTGGTCCAGTTGCCACCGCCAAAAGTCTGATAGACCGGAATGATTTTGTCGATGGGGATGCCGGACTTGACGGCCGCAGCCACGGCCCTGTCGATCATGTTGTAGTCGACCGTGCTCACGTCATCGCGCACCGGGTAGGGGTCCAACCCATAGTAGTCGATGCCGGTATTTGCCGGATTATACGTGTTGGAAAAATCCGGGTTTGTTGGAGAGCCCATATTCATCATGGTGATGAACGTCTTGGCGCCTGGAAAATGGGAATGGATCCAGTCCGACTCCGCCTTCAGGGTTTCGGCACTTGCATATGTGCCCCATCTGCCGGTGGGATCTGGCTCGTCCATCAGGAAGAACCCGAACACCTTGGGATTGTTGAGAAAGGGCGTAACTTGTTCGATGAAAGAGGAGGTGACGCCGTCGTGGGCGCTGAGATAGACGAGGCCTTTCATGCCGTCCGGCAAAGCATTGACCTGCGAGAGATATTGAACATCGACCAGGTTGAACCCGGCGGTTGCGACTTCGGTGGCTGATCCACCGGACGCATAATGGAGTGTCATCCAATGATCCTTTGGTTGATTCGACTTATGCCCCGCGTCTGCTTAGGTGATTGCTACATTAGGATGAAATCAAATACGAAACACAGCGGGATAGAATGTTTGATTGATCTAAGTTGTTGCTCAATAGCAGGTATTTTGCTCAGCCGACCGTGGCACCTTTGAAAGTGTTTGGGAGCAAGGACATACGCCTCTTTTGCTGGCTCCGTTCTGACCAATTCCTTTAGCGAAAATCGTCATCTTTCGGGAAGTTATCCCCAGACAGGGAGACGTCGGCCGTCGCGTTTCGCTGGTTCACGCCACGAATCGGCTGCATTTTCCTCAAAGTCGACGTATGTAAGCAGAGCGTAATAAGGGGGGCGACGGATAGCGGCTGCTATGCGCACTAAGAAAGGTTTGAGCCATTACAACTTACGGAAGTAACGGCGCGGCAGTGTCGCGCGAACGGCCGCTGGTCATGAAAACATCGGGGGCCGGATCTCCCGAGCTACGTTCCGCCATTCTCGCCTGCATGCCTGGGCTGCTTGGCGTGGCCCTGTTCTCGGCAGTGATAAACATTCTCGCTCTGACCGGTTCGGTCTACATGCTGCAGATCTATGATCGCGTTCTGCCGTCGCAGAGTGTTCCCACCCTGGTGGGGTTCACGATCGGAATGCTGGGCCTGTATGCCGTATACGGGCTTCTGGATTTCGTGCGGCTTCGCGTGCTGGTCCGCATCGGCAGCCGGCTCTATAGGAACTTGCAGCAGAAGGTGTTCTCCATCTCCCTGTCCCTGCCGCTCAAGGCAGGGCGTGATGCGGACCGTCTGCAGCCTTTGCATGATCTTGACCGACTGCGCGGCTTTCTCTCCGGAACGGGACCCACGGTCATCTTCGACGCCCCGTGGATCCCCTTTTATCTGCTGATCATTTATTTGCTCCATCCTTCGCTCGGCCTGCTGGCGACGGTCGGTGCGATCGCCGTGGTCCTCTTAACAGCGATTGCGGAAGTGTTTAGCCGAGGCCCCGCCGCGCGTGCCTCGGAGGAGCTGCTGTCGCAGCGGGCGCTTGCCGATTCCGGCCGCCGCAACGCCGAAGTCGTTCACGCAATGGGGCTTTCTGGTCGACTGGCTCGACGCTGGAGCGACGTCAGCCGAGCCTATCTCGCCCAGCAGGAACGTCTCTCGGACGTCGTTGGTGGCGCCAGTTCGCTGTCGAAGGCCCTGCGGATGGCGTTGCAGTCCTGTGTTCTCGGTCTCGGCGCTTACCTGGTGATCGGCGGCGAGGCTTCACCTGGGGTGATCATCGCATCTTCCATTTTGCTTGGCCGCGCCTTGGCTCCGGTCGATGCTGCGATCGCAAACTGGAGAGGCTTTCTGTCGGCCCGGCGCAGCTATTCCGAGCTGGCGGCGGTCATGGCGGCATTCGGCCGCCAGGACGAGCCAATGGAGTTGCCTCGGCCGCAGGCGCGGTTTGCGGTCGAGCAATTGACCATTGCGCCGCCCGGCTTGCCAAAGCCAACCGTGGTCAATGTGAGCTTCCATCTGTCGAGAGGCGCTGGGATGGCCGTAATCGGCCCAAGCGGTTCCGGCAAGACAACTTTGGTGCGTTCGTTGGTCGGGGTGTGGAAGCCGCTCCATGGCTCGGTGAGATTGGACGGCGCCTCTCTCGATCAATGGAACTCGGAACAACTCGGCGCCCATATCGGCTACATGCCGCAGGATGTGGAGTTGTTTGACGGCACGGTAGCAGACAACATTTCGAGGTTCCGAGGCAAGACGGATCCAAAAGGCGTCCTTGCGGCGGCAAGAGCAGCCGGCGTCGAGAAAATGATAATGCAACTCCCCCAGGGATTTCAGACCCGCATCGGCGAGGGCGGAGCGGCCCTGTCGGCAGGGCAGAGGCAACTCGTGGGTCTCGCCCGAGCACTTTATGGCGAGCCGTTTCTTGTCGTGCTCGACGAACCGAACTCGAACCTCGACGTGGACGGGGACGCTGCCCTGGCCGGCGCCATACGGGCAGTGCGTCAGCGCGGAGGCATCGTCATTGTCGTTGCGCATCGTCCCTCAGCTCTCGCCAACATCGATCAGGTACTGGTTATGTCGAATGGAACGGTTCACGCCTTTGGCTCGCGCGAGCAGGTCTTGGCGAACGTGCTCCGACCTTCACCGCCTGTTTCACCTCGGCCAGCTTCTTTGGCGCCGATACCGGGTGTTGCCGGGCATGCATGAAGCTCTGCTCGAAACATTCGTCGCCTTCTCATCGTATGCTCGGACCCTTCGTGGCAGCAAACCGCCTGCCGTGAGCGCGCCAGATCTGTCGGACGGTATACGGGCCAACCTGATATTCGGCTTGGCGATTACCGGTCTGCTGGTTCTTGGCGGTGGCCTGTGGCTGGGGTTGACCAACATCGCCGGCGCTGTGGTTGCACCAGCCACCGTGGTGGTGGAAACCAACGTCAAGAAGGTCCAGCATCAAACCGGAGGCACAGTGGGCGGGATCTTCGCGCAGGACGGAGATCATGTACGAGCCGGCGACGTGCTGGTCAGACTGGATGACACGCTGACTCGTGCTAACCTGCAAATCATCAGTGAGGATCTCGATCGCGCGACCGTCCGCCTCGCCCGGTTGGAGGCCGAGCGCACGGGCCTGGCGGAAATGCAGCTGCCGGCCGGCCTGAAGGCGCGAATGAACCAGCCGGAGCTGGCTGCGCTCGTCAATGGCGAGCGCGCTCTCTTTGAAACGCGCGCTTCGGCTTTGGCTGGACAGAAGGCACAGTTGAGAAGCCAATCCCAGCAACTTGAACGTCAGATCGACGGCCTTAAGGCGCAACAGAGCGCGGTGGATGAATCGGTTGCTCTGCTGAACAAGGATTTCGCGGACGTTGATTCCCTCTACGCCAAAAAACTCGTCTCCAAGGAGAGGCTAAGCAACATCAAGCTGGATGCCACCCGGGCCAGGGGAGAATCGGGGCGCCTCGCTGCAGCAGTAGCTGAAGCGCAGGCGCGCATCAGCGAAACGGGGTTGCAGATGCTGCAACTGGATGACCAAAGGCGCACTGACGTGACGACCGAACTCCGCGAGACGGAAGCTAAGCAGACCGAACTCAACGAACGGAGGATTGTGGCCCAGGATGAATTGACCAAGACAACGATCCGCGCGCCGCAGTCCGGAACGATACAGGAATCGGCTGTCCATACCGTCGGCGGCGTTATCGCGCCTGGCGAGATGCTCATGACCATCGTACCTGATGCCGATGATCTTGTGGTGGACGCGCTGATCCCGCCGTCGCGGGTCGACGACGTCCGCCCGGGGCAGCCGGTATCGATCCGTTTTCCGGCGTTCGACGTGGGAACCACTCCGGTCTGCCAGGGGTCAGTGAAACACATCTCGGCAGATCTAATTAAAGATCCGCAACGTCAGCTTTCCCATTTCTCGGCGCGTATCAAGGTTGAAAGCAAATCGAACTGCCTGACCGAAGCGAAGGTGCTGAGGCCAGGTATGCCCGCCGAGGTTCATATCCGCACCGATGAACGCAATGTCTGGTCCTATCTGTTGAAACCCTTTGTGGATCAGATGTCCAAGGCGTTTACGCAGTGATGGCGAGGAGCCAATAGGATGTCGGGATTTCTGGCGGCCCGACGGCTTTTGGGGGCGGGCGGCCGTCGAGCCTAACCGGCGACGCGGGGATGAAGCGCCTCCGGCTGGAGGAAACATGCGCGTTATGTGACGCCACCGCATCATTCGAATAGCGAGGCTGGATTACCGCCCCCAGACGACGGCATTCTCGTGCCGTTTGATGATGTGCTTCAGATTCTCGAAGGCGGTCGTGACGTGGCCGGCGAAGCGCTCTGCCGCGGGCGAGCGTGGCCCGCTGACCCGGCGCAGGATTCCAAGCGAGCGGCTGGGCTGCGGAATTTCATAGGGCAGCACCGTCACCCGGTTTTCCTTGCGCTGCGCGAAGACCACCGAGAATGGCAGCACCGCCAGCGCATCGGTTTCCGCAAGGAAGTTGATCACGCTCATCAGCGAGCCTCCCGAATAGCGGACGTTGAGGTCCGACATGCCGATGCTCATCAGGATCATCTGCAGGTCCGACATCAGCGGAGAACCGGGTAGGGGGGCAACCCAGGGAAAGCTGGTCAGGTCATGCGCCCTGAGGCGGCGATTTCGCAGCAGGGGATGGTCGGGCCGGCAAGCCACGACGTTGCGTCCGGGCAGGATTTCCGTGAATTCGAAGCCGGGTCCCAGGTCGAGCACGCCGATCGGCACGATCCCGAGATCGATCTGGTTGCTCTCCAGCGCCGCGACCATCTCGGGCAGGTTCATGTAGCTTTGCTGGACGGTGACCTCGGGCTCGAGCTTCTGGAATTCTCCGATCATCCGGCTGATCATCGCATCCATGAAGAAAGGCACACCGCCGACACGGACGACGCCCTTGGTGCCTTTCATGAAGCCCTGCACCGCATCCGACGCCTTGCGCGACGCGGTGATGATCGTGCGGCCCTGCGCCGCCAGCTGGAAGCCGAGCGGTGTCGCCTGCAGCGGCCGGCGGCCCTTGAGGAAAAGCGGCTCGCCCACCCGTGCCTCCAGCATGGCCAGCGATCGGCTGACTGCCGGCTGGGTCAGGCCCAGCATAGCGGCTCCTTCCGACACGCCGCCTGCATCCAGCACCGCGGCGAGCTGCATGAGGTGGCGCTCGTTCAGCTTCATAGCAAAACGCTATACAAGGGACGCCACATCTCATCAAGCATCGCGTCGGGCCGTGCTATCCCGCTTGGCAAGGGGAAGGGAGGCCCCGGCGGAATGCACGGCCAGCACGACCCGAAGCGAGATGAATTCCCCAAGGCGATCTCGACGCAGGCCGAGGAATTCTCACGGCGCCTGACGGCAATGGGCCAGTCCCGCCTGGCGGCGGCGGCACAGGCAGCCGTCGACGGTTTGCACGCGCTGATCGTCGAGTTGCGGCCCTCCGGCGAGGAATTCCGGCAGGCGATCGATTTTCTGACCGAGGTTGGCCACTACGCCGATGCGCGGCGCCAGGAATGGGTGCTGTTCGCCGACGTCCTGGGCGTGTCTTCGCTGATCGAGGATCAGAACAGCCCGCGCCCTGTTGGGGCGACCCCAAACACCCTGGCCGGCCCCTTCTACCGGGCCGACGTGCCGGAGATGCCGCTCGGCGCGAACATTTCGCGCGATCACAAGGGTGAGCCGCTGGAAGTTGCCGGCCGGATCGTCGCGCTCGACGGCGCGGGGATCGGCGATGCGGTGGTCGAGATCTGGCAGGCCAATGCCGAGGGTCTCTACGAGAACCAGGAACCTGATAGGCAGCCTGAATTCAATCTGCGCGGACGCTTCCGTACCGATCCGCAGGGGCGGTTCCGCTTCACGACGGTGAAGCCGAAGGGCTACACGCTGCCGTCGGACGGCCCAGTCGGCCAATTGATGTCGGCACTTGGCCTTGGCCTCGAGCGGCCGGCCCACATCCATTTTCGCGTCTCGGCGGAGGGCTTCGAAACGCTGACGACCCACATCTTCGACCGGTCGGACCCCGCGATCGGCCGGGATGCCATCTTCGGGGTCAAACCCGAACTCATGGCCGAGTTCCGCGCGCTGCCGCCCAACGGAGGAAAACGGAAGCACGCGCTCGACCTCAACCTCGTGCTCTGCCCGCAGCGGCGGGGCGAAACCGAAACCTCTGGGAGGAGATGACCGATGGCACGTGTCAGCGGCTACCACCATTTGACGCTCTCGACCGACAGCGCTCAGGAAGATTTTGATTTCTATACCAAGGCACTGGGCCTGCATTCGGTCAAGCGCACCGTCTTGTTCGATGGCGTCATCCCTGTCTACCACCTCTATTACGGCTCGCCCAACGGCGATGCCTCGACGATCATCACCACCTTCCCGTTCCGCAAGCCAGGCGTCTATGGCCGCCGCGGGTCCAACCAGTCGCGCACCATCATGCAGTCGATCCCCAAGGGGGCCGTGGATTTCTGGGTCGACCGGTTGAACGCGCGCGGCATCGAGGCCATCAAGATCACTCGTTTTGGCGCCGACCGTGCGGCTTTCGCACATCCCTGCGGCATCCCGCATGAGCTGGTGGAAAGCGACAGGGATCCACGCGCGCCCATCGCCAACGAAACGCAGGGCATCGGCAAGGCCCACGGCATCAAGGGAATCTACGGCGCCGTGGTGGCGGTGATGGACCGCACCGCCATGGACGACTTCCTGACCATCGCATTGCCGATGGAGAAAGAGGCCGACGACCACGAAGGGCTGGTGTTCCGCGTGCCCGACGCGGCCGGCGTCGCTCAGCGCGTGGAGGTCATTGTCGACCGCGACAGCCCGCAGGGCACCTGGACGCTGGCGGGCGGCACGATCCACCACCTCGCCCTGAACACCGGCGACGAAGAGAACCAGTTGAAACTGCGCGCCCATATAGAGGGCCTCGGCTTCACCGATATTTCGGAGCAGAAGGACCGCAACTACTTCAAGTCCTGCTATGTCCGCTCCCCCGGAGGCGCGCTGTTCGAAATTGCCTGGACCACGCCCGAAGGCTGGGCCAAGGACGAGCCCCCGGGCCAGATAGGCAAGACGCTGGTCTTCCCGCCATGGTTCAAGGACCGCGAGAGTGAATTGCAGGCCGGCCTGGAAGAGGCGGATTTCGCGTGAGTTCAGGCAGCGGTCCGCTCCGGCTTGGGCCAAGAGGCCCGGAGGCGAAGGCGATTTGCGTCTTCGTCCACGGCCGCGGCCAATCGCCCGAAGAGATGCAGTCGCATGTGCTGTCGCGGCTTTCTGCGTCCGCCGTGGCCTTCATCCTGCCGCGCGCACCGCTCGGCATGTGGTGGGAGGCGCGTGCCGTCGACCCGTTGACGCCGGTCGCCCGGGCGCAGCTTTCCGACGCGCTCGACCACCTTGCGGCCGCAATGGTCGCGGCGCGGGCCGAACTGCCCGGACTGCCGCTTCTTCTCGCGGGCTTCTCGCAAGGGGCGTGTCTGTCGATCGAGTATCTCTGCGCGGGGCTGCCGCCGCCGGACGCTCTGGCGGCCTTCACGGGCTGCCGTGTCGGTGTTCCGGCGGACGAAAGATCCGAGGCGGCGCCGGCCGGAATGCCGATCTATCTTTCCGGCGGCGATGCCGATCCCTGGATACCGGTCTCGGCGTTTGCCGATGCCGCGCAATCGCTGGGCCGGTTTGGCGCGAGCCTGCGGGCCGATCTGTTCCCGGGCCGCGGCCATGAGGTCTCGGACGCCGAGATCGCCATGCTGGGCACGATCCTCGACGACCTCGCGGCCGGGCGTGGCCCGCGCATGGAGGCGGCGCGATGATGGACAGCTTCACCTTTCCGGGCCTGACGACACGGGTGGTCTTCGGTGCCGGCACCATGGCTCGCGTCGAAGAGGAAGTCCGGCGGCTCGGCCATGACAAGGTGATGGTGCTGTCGACACCGCACCAGATGGGCGATGCGGAAAGACTGGCCGCAAGCCTTGGTGGCCTCGCGGCCGGGATCTTTGCCGGCGCGGTCATGCATACCCCTGTCGAGGTCACGGAACAGGCCGTCGATGCCTTCCGCAGCAGCGGCGCTTCGGCGGTCGTCAGCCTTGGCGGCGGCTCGACCACCGGGCTCGGCAAGGCCATTGCCGTGCGCACCGGCGCCGACCAGGTGGTCATTCCCACCACCTATGCCGGCTCGGAAATGACCGACATCCTCGGCGAGACGGCGGCCGGCGAGAAGACCACCCGCCGCTCGCCGGACATCCGCCCCGAGACGGTGATCTACGACGTCGATCTGACATTGAGTCTGCCGGTAGGTCTCACCGTGACCTCGGCGATGAACGCGATCGCTCATGCGATGGAGGCCTTCTATGCCCCCGACCGCAATCCGGTGATCGTGCTGATGTGCAGGGATGCCATGGTTGCCTTCCGGGACGGCATTCCAAGGTTGATCGGCAATCCGCAGGAGCGCGCAGCGCGGACGCAGGCGCTCTATGCTGCGTGGTGCTGCTCGACCGCGCTAGGCTATGTCTCGATGGCGCTGCATCACAAGCTGGCGCATGTCTTCGGCGGCTCGTTCGATACGCCGCATGCCGAAACCCACGCCATCCTGCTGCCCTACACGACCGCCTTCAACGAAGCGGCAGTGCCCGATCTGCTGCGCCCCATCGCCGAAGCATTCGGCGGCGGCTCGGCGGGCGGCGGGCTCTGGGATTTCGCACAGTCGGTCGGTTCTCCGCTGAGCTTGAAGGCGATCGGCATCGAGGAGACCGATCTCGACCGCGCGGCGGCGATCGCGGTCAAGAATGCCTATGCCAATCCGAGGCCAATCGATCCGGGATCGATAAGGGAACTCCTTCAGGTGGCGTGGGAGGGACGCCGTCCGGGGGCTTGAGAATAAAACAATAGGGAGGAACTACAGTGATCACAAGACGCAGCCTACTGAAAGCCTCGGCGGCGACAGGCCTGGCGCTGGCCGGTTCGCGCCTGGCGACGCCGGCCATCGCGCAAGGCGCCAAGATCCGCCTGGGCTATGTTTCGCCGCAGACCGGGCCGCTTGCCGGCTTCGCGGAGAGCGATGCCTACAACATCAAGGCCTTCCTCGCTTCCGAGGCGGGCAAGAACTTCGAGGTCATCGTCAAGGACAGCCAGTCGAATCCCAATCGCGCGGCCGAGGTGGCGAAGAGCTTGATCGTCGATGACGAGATCAACCTGATGCTCGTCGGCTCGACACCCGAGAACACCAACCCTGTGGCCACCACCTGCGAGGCGGAGGGCGTGCCGGTCATCTCGACGATGGCGCCGTGGCAGCCCTGGTTTATCGGCCAGCAGGGCAATCCGGCCGATCCGGCCTCGTGGAAGCCTTTCAACTTCGCCTATCATTATTTCTGGGGTCTCGAAGACATCATCGCCGTCTACACCGGCATGTGGAAACAGCTTTCCACCAACGGCAAGGTGGGCGGGCTGTTCCCCAACGATGCCGACGGCAATGCCTGGGGCGACCCGAAGAATGGATTGAAGCCCGGCCTCGACGCCGCCGGCTTCAGCCTTGCCGATCCTGGCCGCTATCAGAACCTTTCGGACGATTTCACCGCGCAGGTCAACGCCTTCAAAGCCGCCAATGCCGAGATCGTTACCGGGGTGGTCATTCCCCCCGACTTCACCACCTTCTGGAACCAGGCCCGCCAGCAGGGCTTCAACCCCAAGGCGGTGACGGTCGCCAAGGCGATCCTTTTTCCGCAATCGGTCGAGACGCTCGGCGATGCTGGCCACAACCTCTCGTCCGAGGTCTGGTGGTCGGCCTCGCATCCGTTCAAATCGTCGCTGACGGGCGAGAGTTCGGCCGAACTCGCTGCGGATTTCACCGCCAAGACCGGCCGTCCCTGGACCCAGCCGATCGGTTTTGTCCATTCGCTGTTCGAGGTGGCGGCCAATGTCATGGGCCGCGTGTCGGATCCAACCAATGCCGAGGCGATCGCGGCGGCGATAGCGGCCACCGACATGACGACGGTGGTGGGCAAAGTGGCCTGGAGCGGTGCGGGATTGCCACCTTTCGCCGCGAAGAACGTCTGCAAGACACCGCTCGTTGGCGGGCAGTGGCGCAAGAAGGCCGGTGGCGGCTTCGATCTGGTGATCGTCGAAAACGCCGGCGCCTCCGAGATACCCACCGCCGGCAAGATGGAAGCCCTGGCCTGACGCTGCCGAGGGCGGCTGATACCGCCGCCCTCGTTCGGCGCGACCCAAGGATGACAGTGATGATACTCAGGCTGGAAAACGTTTCGAAGTCCTTCGGCGCCCTGAAGGTTGCGGATTCCGTGACCGTCAGCGTGCCGCGCGGCGAAGCGCTGGGCATTATCGGCCCGAACGGCGCGGGAAAATCGACGCTCTTCAACCTGATCACCGGCAATCTGTTTGCCAATGAGGGGCGCATCGAATTGCTCGGCCGCGACGTGACCCGTGCTCCGGCCATGGAGCGGGTGCGCATGGGCGTCGGCCGCAGCTTCCAGATTCCGCAACCTTTCGAGGGGCTGACCGTGTTCGAAAATCTCTTGACCGCTGCCGCCTTCGGCCGCGGCGGACGCGAGGCCGAGATGGTCGACGATTGCGCTGGTATCCTCGAGGAGACGGAGCTTCTCAGGAAGGCCAATTTCGTGGCCGGCTCGCTGAGCCTTCTCGACCGCAAGCGCCTCGAACTCGCCCGCGCCCTGGCGACAGGCCCTGAGCTTCTGCTTCTGGACGAGGTCGCCGGCGGTCTGACGGAGGGCGAATGCAAGGCCCTGGTCGCGACAATCAAGGCGATCCACGCCAGGGGCACGACAATCATCTGGATCGAGCATGTGCTGCACGCCCTGAATTCGGTGGTAGAGCGGCTTCTCGTGCTGGATTTCGGGCGTGTGATCGGGATCGGTGCGCCTGATGAGATCATGGCCTCGAAGGCGGTTCGCGAAATCTATCTGGGGCTCGAGGTCTGATGCTGGAAACGCGTGGCCTCACCGCGAATTACGGCCAGTTCCGGGCGCTGTTCGGTGTGGATATCAGCGTGGCCGCAGGCGAATGCGTGGCGATCATCGGCGCCAATGGCGCCGGGAAATCCACGCTGATGCGCTCGATCACGGGCGTGATCGGCAACGAGCCCGGCATGGTGCTGCACAGGGGCGAGCCGATCGGCGCGCTGTCTTCGGCCCAGATCATGAAACGCGGCATCGCCATGGTGCCGGAGGGGCGCCGGCTGTTCCCTTCGCTCACCGTCGAGGAAAACCTGCTGGTCGGCGGGCAGGCGCGCAAGGTGCCGGGGCCGTGGAACCTCGACGCCGTCTATGACCTTTTTCCGATCCTGCGCGAGCGGCGCAAGAGCCCCGGCACCGCGCTCTCGGGCGGCCAGCAGCAGATGGTGGCGATCGGCCGGGCGCTGATGTCGAACCCCCAATTGCTGCTCTGCGACGAGATCAGCCTCGGCCTCGCGCCCGTCGTCATCCGCGACATCTACGCTGCCCTTCCCAGGATCCGCGAAAGCGGCGCCGCGATCGTGCTGGTGGAGCAGGATATCGGCAAGGCGTTGGCGGTTGCCGACCGCGTCTACTGCATGATGGAGGGTCGCGTCACGCTGGCCGCCAGGACGGCCGAGGTCACGCGCGAAGACATCCATTCTGCCTATTTCGGGGTGGCGTCATGACCAGGGATCCGAGATTCCGTCATCTGCTCGCACAGCGCTCTCATGGCCTGATCGAGGTGGCGCGGCGATGATCTGGCTGGACACTCTCGTGCAGGGGATTCTGCTGGGCGGGCTCTATGCCCTGTTTGCAGCGGGATTGAGCCTCGTCTTCGGCATCATGCGGCTGGTGAATCTCGCCCATGGCGACCTCATCATTCTTGCCGCCTATCTGGTTTTGATGGGCGTCACGCTGCTCGGCCTGTCGCCCTGGATCGCTGCCCTGGTCGCCATGCCGGCGATGTTCGCGCTCGGCTGGCTGCTGCAGGCCGCCGTGCTGAACCGCGTACTGGGCAAGGACATCCTGCCGCCGCTTTTGGTCACCTTCGGCCTGTCGGTCGCCCTGCAGAACGGCCTGCTCGAGGCCTTCTCCGCCGACAGCCGCCGTATTCCGGTGGGCGCGTTGGAAGGGGCATCGCTCGATCTCGGGCTGGTCACGGTGGGGATCATGCCGCTGATGACCTTTGCCTCGGCGATCGTGATGATCATTGCCCTGAACGGGCTCTTTTACAACACCGCGCTCGGCCGTGCCTTCCGCGCCACCTCGGACGACGCCGTGACGGCGGGGCTGATGGGGATAGAGCCGAAGCGGATTTTCGCGATCGCCACCGGGATCGCCATGATCGTGGTGACGCTGGCGGCCCTCTATCTCGGCATGCGGGCAAACTTCGATCCTTCGATCGGGCCGGCGCGGCTGATCTATGCCTTCGAGGCGGTGATCATCGGCGGCCTCGGCAGCCTATGGGGAACGCTCGCGGGCGGGATCATCATCGGCGTGGCGCAGACGTTTGGTGCCGCGCTCAATCCGGAATGGCAGATCCTGGCCGGCCACATCGCCTTCCTGGCCGTGATGCTGCTCAAACCGCGCGGGCTTTTTCCGCGCGCAGTGGATTGAGGGGCGGCATGTATCGACTGACAACCCGCACCCGCGCCGGAACCGTAACCGCGATCACGGTGCCGATCGTCATCGTCGCCGCGCTCGCGCTGCCTGCCGTGGCCTCGCGGGGCGTCATACAGGATCTGTTCTTCATCCTCACCATGCTGACGCTGGCGCAGATATGGAACCTTCTGGCGGGCTATGGCGGCCTGGTCTCGGTGGGTCAGCAGGCCTTCGTCGGCATCGGCGCCTACGCGATGTTCGCCGGCGTGATCCTGCTTGGCTGGAATCCGGTCCTGGCGATCCCACTGGGGGGGCTTGCGGCGCTGGTGCTGGCGGTTCCGACGGCCTTCTTCGCATTCCGTTTGCAGGGCGCCTATTTCGCCATCGGCACCTGGGTGATCGCTGAAGTGACGCGCCTGCTGGTCGCGCAGTGGAAGGCGCTCGGCGGCGGCACCGGCACTTCGCTGCCGCGCGAGGCGACGAGCAGCATCCTGGGCACCGATGCGATCAGGGCGCTGTTCGGCGTCCGCGAGGCCGCGGCACGCGACATCCTGGCCTACTGGCTGGCTTTGGCGTTGGTCGTAGCTGTGACCGGCGGCATCTATTGGCTGCTGCGCAATCGCCTCGGGCTGGCGCTGGCGGCGGTGCGCGACAATGTCGACGCGGCGCAATCGGTCGGCGTCGATACCGGCCGGCTCAGATGGGCGGTCTTTCTGATCGCCGCGGCCGCCACCGGGCTGACCGGCGCGCTGATCTTTCTGCAGACGGCCCGCATCTCGCCGGGAGCGGCCTTTGCCGTCACCGACTGGACCGCCAACGTCATCTTCATAGTCGTCATCGGCGGCATCGGCACCATCGAGGGGCCGATCCTCGGTGTGCTGGTCTTCTTTGCGCTGCGCTCGGCGCTGGCCGACTACGGCAGCTGGTACTTGATGACGCTCGGCCTCATCGCCGTCGTCGTGATGCTTTTTGCACCAAAGGGGCTGTGGGGCCTGATCGCGTCCCGCAAGGGCCTGCACCTGTTTCCGGTTCGCCGCAGGCTGACCGGTCCGAAGATCGAGGGAGGAATTTAATGGCGGATATCGAAACCGACGTGCTGATCGTCGGCACTGGCCCGGCCGGCTCGGCCACCGCCGCGCTGCTGTCCAGCTATGGCGTCGCCAACATGATCGTCAATCGCTATCGCTGGTTGTCGAACACGCCGCGTGCCCACATCACCAACCAGCGCACGATGGAAGTGCTGCGCGACCTTGGGCCGGAGGTAGAGGCCGAAGCCATGATGCACGCCTCCCCGCAGGAGCTGATGGGCGAGAACGTGTTCTGCGAAAGCCTGGCCGGCGAGGAGATCGGCCGCATGAAGAGCTGGGGCGTCCATCCGCTCTCCAAGGCCGAACATCTCCTGTCGTCTCCCTGCTTCATGAACGATCTGCCGCAGACCTTCATGGAGCCGATCCTGTTCAAGTCGGCCTGCGCCCGCGGCACGCAGGCCCGCATGAGCACGGAATATGTCAGCCATGTCCAGGATGCGGACGGCGTGACCACGACCTGCCACGATCGGCTGTCGGGCAAGGATTTCACCGTGCGGTCGAAGTTCCTCGTCGGCGCCGACGGCGGCAACTCGCTGGTGGCCGAGCATCTGGGCCTGCCGCTCGAGGGCAAGATGGGCGTTGGCGGCTCGATGAACATCCTGTTCAGGGCTGATCTCTCGAAATATGTCGCCCACCGGCCGAGCGTCCTCTACTGGGTCATGCAGCCCGGCGCCGACGTCGGCGGCATCGGCATGGGTCTCGTGCGCATGGTGCGGCCGTGGGACGAATGGCTGATCGTCTGGGGCTACGACATCAACCAGCCGCCGCCTGAAGTGACGCCGGAACTGGCCACCAGCGTCGCGCGTCAACTGGTCGGAGATCCCGCGCTCGAGATCGAGCTCCTGGGCGCCAACACCTGGACCGTGAACAATTGCTTCGCCACGCACATGCAGAAGGGGCGGGTGTTCATCATGGGCGATGCCGCGCACCGGCATCCGCCCTCGAACGGGCTCGGCTCGAACACATCGATCCAGGACGGGTTCAACCTCGCCTGGAAGCTTGCCAAGGTCGTCAAGGGGCAGGCGGGGGTCGGGCTTCTGGACAGCTTCTCGGCCGAGCGCGCACCGATCGCGCGCCAGATCGTGACACGGGCGAACCAATCCATCGCCGAATTCGGACCGATCTTCGAGGCGCTCGGCATGGACGGCGGCGTGGATCACGACAAGATCCACAGGAACATGGAGGCTCGCGCCGATGCGACGCCCGTCGCCGAAGCGCAGCGCGAGGCGCTCCGCAAAGCCATCGCCTTCAAGAAGTACGAGTTCGACGCCCATGGCGTCGAGATGAACCAGCGCTATGCCTCCGGCGCGGTGGTGACCGACGGCCAGGGCGAGCCGCCTTTCGAGAAGGATCGCGAGCTGCACTATGCGCCGACAACGTGGCCCGGTGCGCGCTTGCCGCATGTCTGGGTCTTCGAGCGCTCCGGCAGGAAAGTCTCGACGCTCGATCTTTGCGGGCATGGCGAGTTCACGCTGTTGACCGGCATTGGCGGCGAGGCGTGGGTCGCAGCGGCGGAGACGGTGGGCGCGGAGCTCGGTCTGCCGATCCGCAGCCATGTGATCGGCCCGCGCCGCGCGATCGAGGATCATACCGGCGACTGGGCCGGCGCGCGGGAGATCCGCGACAACGGCTGCTTGGTCGTTCGTCCCGACCATCATGTTGCCTGGCGTTCCGAAACGCTGGCGGCCGATCCGGCGGCCGAACTGCGCCGGGTCTTGAAATCCGTTCTGGCGCGCTGAGGAGGATCGCATGATCGATGAACACGAATCCGGCTATTTCACCGAAGCGAACTCGGCCGAGGTCGTGGTGGCGCGGAACAGGAACGCCAAGGACGAGCGGCTCAAAGAGGTGATGGAGGTCATCACCCGCAAGCTGCACGAGGCGGTGAAGGAGATCGAGCCGACACAGGAGGAATGGTTCGGCGCGATCATGTTCCTGACGCAGACAGGCCAGATCTGCAACGAGTGGCGGCAGGAATACATCCTGCTGTCGGATGTTCTCGGTGTCTCGATGCTGGTCGATGCGATCAACAACCGCAAGCCGTCGGGCGCCTCGGAATCGACGGTGCTGGGACCCTTCCACGTCGCCGACGCCCCCGAACTGCCGATGGGCTCCAACATCTGCCTCGACCAGAAGGGCGAGCCCATGTTCGTGCATGGCCGCATCCTCGATACCGAGGGCAAGCCGATCGCAGGCGCCAAGATCGACGTCTGGCAGGCCAATGACGAGGGCTTCTACGACGTGCAGCAGAAGGGCATCCAGCCCGACTTCAACTTGCGCGGCGTCTTTTGCACCGGCCCGGACGGGCGCTACTGGTTTCGCGGCGTGAAGCCCAAATACTACCCAATCCCGGATGATGGCCCGGTCGGCAAGCTGCTGGGCGCCCTGGGGCGTCACCCCAATCGTCCGGCGCATCTCCACTACATCGTCGAGGCCGAGGGCTTCGAAGCGCTGACCACGCACATCTTCGACCCGGACGACCCGTACATCGATTCAGATGTCGTCTTCGGCGTGAAGAAGAGCCTGCTCGCCGAATTCCGCAAGGTCGAGGACGCCGAAGCTGCCGCCAGGGTCGAGGTTGCGGCCCCGTTCTACGACGTGGAGTTCGATTTCGTGCTGTCGCACAAGGGAGGAAACTGATGGCCGCACTTGAAAAGATGTTCGATGTCAGAGGCAAGTCGGTGATCGTCACCGGGGGCGCCAGCGGCATCGGGCAGGCCTATGCCGAGATCATGGCCGAGCACGGGGCGAAGGTCTGTATCTTCGACCTGAACCCTGCCGGGCTTGACACGACCGTGGCCGCGATCAGGGCGGTGGGTGGCGATGTCTGGGGCCAGGTTGTCGATGTCGGCGACCGCGCGGCCATGGCCGCAGCCTTCGACAAGGTCGCCGGGAAGGCGGGCTCGATCGATGTCGTGTTCGCCAATGCCGGGATCGATGCCGGGCCGGGCTTCAACACCCCGACGGGCGAAAGGAACCCCGAGGGCGCCATCGAGAACCTGCCCGACGAGCACTGGGACAAGGTGATGGAGATCAACCTGACCTCGGTCTACACCACGATCAAGCATGCCGTCCGGCACATGAAGCCGAATGGCGGCGGCCAGATCATCGTCACGTCGTCCATTGCATCGCTGATCAACGAGAGCATCGTGGGCACGCCCTACATGCCCGCCAAGGCCGCGGTGAACCATCTCGTTCGCCACATGGCGATGGAGCTCGGCGCCTACAACATCCGCATCAATGCCATCCTGCCCGGACCGTTCATCACCAACATCGCCGGCGGCCGGCTGCGCAATCCGGCGGACCGCAAGGCCTTCGAGGCCCAGTCGCTGCTCGGTCGGATCGGCGACCCGGAAGAGATCAAGGGCCTGGCGCTTTATCTGGCGTCGCCGGCCGCGTCTTACGTCACGGGCTCGCTGATCGTAATCGATGGCGGCTCACTGCTGAGGATGACCTGAAGCCGCTTTGAACTGAGACCGGTCCCGTGGGCCGGAGAAACTTAACCCAGGGAGGAACCGACGATGAGCTACTACAACAGACTGGTGAAATCGGGCTTGCGGCCCAGCCGCCGAAGCGTCCTGAAGGGGATTGGAGCCGGCCTTGCGGCCAGCACGCTTGGCATGCCGGCCTATGTGCGCGCCGCGACGGCGGGAAAGATCAAGCTCGGCTATCTCAGCCCGACGACCGGACCGCTCGCCCTCTTTGGTGAAACGGATGGCTACACCTTGCAGAAGATCCGCGCCCTGCTCGGCGGCCAGCTGCAATGCGCCGACGGCAATACTTACGAAATCGAGATTCTTGACCGCGACAGCCAGTCCAATCCGAACAAGGCATCGGAAATCGCCGGCAATCTGATCCTGAACGACGAGGTGCATCTGCTCGTGCCGGCCTCGACCACCGACACGATCCTGCCCGCGGCCGAGCAGGCCGAGCTTTATGAAACGCCCTGCATTTCCTCGGGCGCTCCCTGGCAAGCGGTGATCATGCCGCGCGGCGGCGGCAAGCAGACCTTCGACTGGACCTATCATTTCTTCTGGGGCCTCGACGAGGCGTTGAACACCTTCGTCGGGCTCTGGAACCATCTGGAGACCAACAAGAAGGTCGGGATGCTGTTCCCCCAGAACATCGACGGCGAGACCTGGGGCAACGACGAATATGGCTTGCCAGCGCCGACCCGCAAGGCCGGCTACGAGGTCGTGGTGCCCGGCTATTTCCAGCCCCGCACCAATGATTTTTCCGCACAGATCGCCGAGTTCAAGAAGCAGGGCTGCGAGATCATCGGCGGCATTACCTATCCCGACGATCTGAAGACCTTCGTCACCCAGTGCAACCAGCAGGGCTTCAAGCCGAAGGCGGTCACGGTGGCGGCGGCGCTCTTGTTCCCGGGTGGCGTCGAGGCCATGGGTCCTCTAGGCAACGGCATGTCCTCGGAGGTCTGGTGGACACCGGCCTTCCCGTTCAAGTCGTCGCTGACCGGCCAGGTCAGCAGCGACATCGCCAGCCAATGGGAAGCCGATACGAAGCGCCAGTGGACGCAGCCGCTGGGCTATTCGCATGCCTTGCTCGAGGTCGCGCTCGACATACTGAAGCGCTCTTCCAATCCGCTCGACCGTGCGGCCAATCGTGACGCTCTGGTCGCTACCGATCTGCAGACGCTGGTCGGTCATATCAAGTTCGACGGCTCGCCCCACAAGAACATCTGCAAGACGCCGATCTTCGGCGGCCAGTGGGTGAAGGGCGAGAAATGGCCTTATGACCTGAAGATCGTCGACAACACTGTCAATCAGCTCTTCGCGCCGCAGCAGCCTATCCAGCCGATCGCCTGGTGACATGAGCGGGAACGCGGGCAGAGTTATGGGTAAGGAAATCCTGCTGAAAGCGCACGGCGTGTCGAAGTCCTTCGGCGCTGTCCGCGTCCTGCATGAGGTGAGCTTCGACGTGCATCGGGGCGAGGTGCTGGGCATCCTCGGCCCGAATGGGGCGGGCAAAACGACGCTGTTCAACATGATCAGCGGCGATTTGAAGACGTCCGGCGGCGAGATCCAGCTCGGCGACACCGCGCTTCGCGGCGAGCCGCCCTTCCGGCGCTGCCAGATGGGGATCGGGCGGACCTATCAGATCCCGCGTCCCTATTCCGGCATGACCACCTTCGAAAACCTGCTGGTCGCCGCCGCTTTCGGCGGCGGCCGGTCCGAGAAGCAGAGCTATGCTTTCTGCGCCCAGGTCCTGCGCGATTGCGAGCTCTCCGACAAGGCCAATGTCTCGGCCGGCGCGCTCACTCTGCTCGATCGCAAGCGGCTGGAGCTGGCGCGCGCGCTGGCGTCGGATCCGAAGCTGCTGCTTCTGGACGAGATCGCGGGCGGCCTGACCGACGATGAATCAAAGGCATTGGTGGCGCTGGTGCGCCGCATTCGTGACCGCGGCATCACCATCGTGTGGATCGAGCATGTGCTGCACGCGCTGCTGGCGGTGGCCGACCGGCTGTTGGTACTGAACTTCGGCGAGAAGATCGCAGAAGGCGTGCCAGCCGAAGTGATTGCGCTGCCCGAGGTCCAGCGCGTCTACATGGGGATCGAGGCATGACGGCCGTTCTTTCCACCCACGGGCTGTTGGCCCGCTATGGCGATTTCCAGGCGCTCTACGGCGTCGACATCGAGCTGCACCAGGGTGAGGCCGTGGCCTTGATCGGCGCCAACGGGGCAGGAAAATCCACACTCCTGCGTTCGATCATGGGCCTGCTCCCGGTTGCGCGCGAGATGGTGCTGCTGCACGGCGAGGCCGTTGGCGGCACCACCACCGACCGCATGGTGCAGAAGGGTGTCGCCATCGTGCCGGAGGGCCGTCGGCTCTTCACCGGCATGTCGGTCGAGGACAATCTGCGCGTCGCCATCGACCAGGCCGCGCGCATGGGCGCCAAGGGCGGATGGACGCTGCCGCGGTTGCACCTGCTGTTCCCGATCCTAAAGGAGAAGGCCCGCACGCAGGTCCAGAGCCTCTCGGGCGGGCAGCAACAGATGGTGGCGATCGGCCGCGCACTGCTCTGCCAACCTCGCGTGCTGCTCTGCGACGAGATCAGCCTTGGTCTTGCGCCGAAGGTGATCCGCGAGATCTATGCCGCCTTGCCCGAAATCCGCGCCACCGGAACGGCGATGATCGTGGTCGAACAGGATGTAGGCCTCGCCCGAACCGCCACGGACCGCCTCTACTGCATGCTGGAGGGGCGCGTGACCCTGACCGGCAGATCCGCCGAGATCACGCGTGAGCAGATCGGCAAAGCCTATTTTGGAGCAGGCCATGGAGTGGTTTGACGCCTTGGTACAGGGAGTCCTGCTGGGCGGCATGTATGCCCAGTATGCGCTCGGCATGGCGCTGATGTTCGGCGTCATGCGGATCGTCAACATCAGCCATGGCGATCTGGTGATCCTTTTGTCGCTGATAGGCATTTCGATAGCCACGGCCTGGGGTCTGGGACCGCTGCCTGTGCTGATCTTACTGGTGCCGCTCGCGGTGCTGATGGGCTGGGTGCTGCAGAAGGCCGTGCTGAACCGCGTGGTGGGCAGCGATCCGCTGCCCTCGCTGATCGCCACCTTCGGACTGTCGATCGCGCTGCAGAACCTGATGCTGCAGATATGGTCCGCGAACAGCCGATCGCTGCCCGGCCATGGAATAGAGAGTCAATCCATCGAGATCGGCGGTATCTATGTCGGCCTCCTGCCGCTGATCGTGCTGGCCGTCGCCACGGGGTTGACAGGAGGCCTCGACCTGACTCTGAAGCGCACGCGCTTCGGCCGGGCGCTCCGCGCCGCGTCGGCCGATGTCGAGGCAGCGGCGATGACCGGCATCAATCCGCGCGCCGTCTATGCGATGGCGACAGCGGCAGCGGTCGGCATCCTCGGCTTTGCAGCCGTCTTCCAGGCGTTGCGGTCGACCGTCGCGCCGGCCGACGGACCTGCCCAGCTGATCTATGCCTTCGAAGCGGTGATCATCGGCGGCATGGGGACGGTATGGGGCGCCTTCGCCGGCTCGATGGTCCTCGGCATCTCGCAGGCCATTGGCTTCCGCATCGATCCGGGCTTCGGCGTGCTCGCCGGACATATCGTCTTCCTGATCGTGCTGGCGACCCGCCCGCAGGGCTTGTTCGGAAAGGCATTGTCATGAGTGCGATCCCCTATGTGGCAACCGAGGTGCCTGAGGTCCTAGTCCAACGCCAGACCCGGTCCGGTCGCATCGCGATGACGCTGGCTGTGCTGGCGCTGATCGGTGTCGCCGCCATGCCATGGTGGGCCTCGACCGGCACGATCCGGTCGATTCTGGTGCTGTGCTGCTACATCGCCGTCGCTCAGATGTGGAACCTGCTCGCCGGCTATGCCGGCCTCGTCTCGGTGGGTCAGCATGCCTTCATGGGAGCGGCCGGCTATGCGCTCTTCGTGTTGGCCCAGACTTACGGCATCAATCCGTTTGTGGCGGTCTTCCTTTCGCTGCTGGTGCCGGCCGCGCTGGCCGTGCCGATCTACCTGCTGCTGCATCGCCTGGATGGTCCCTATTTTTCGATCGGCACATGGGTGGTGGCCGAGGTCTTCCGGCTGACCGCCTCGAACCTGCCGCTCGTCAATTCCGGCGCGGGCATGTCGCTTCGCGTGATGAAGGACTATTCGGCCTTCGAGCGGAATGTCGCCATGTCGCTGCTCTGCGCGGGGATGCTGCTCGTCACGCTGGGCGGCAGCTACTGGCTGCTTCGCTCGCGCTTCGGCCTTGCGCTGATCGCCATGCGCGACAATCCGGTCGCGGCCGCAAGCCAGGGCGTGAATGTCGTCAAGCTGCGCTTCCTGATCTACGTCGCGTCGGCGGTCGGCTGCGGTCTTGCCGGGGCGATCTATTTCATGGCGCAGCTCCGCATCACCCCGGGTTCGGCCTTCGATCCGATGTGGGCCAACGTCGCGATCTTCATCGTCATGGTCGGCGGAATCGGCTCCATCGAGGGCGTTCTGATCGGATCCCTGATTTTCTTCATCGCGGACCGCTGGTTCGGCGAATACGGCGCGACTTATTTCGTTGTCCTCGGCCTGATGACGCTTCTGGTCGCGCTCTACGCCCGGACGGGCATCTGGGGCCTGATCTCGAAACGGTGGGATGCACCATGGTTCCCGATCCGACGCAAGCTCGTCGACCCGAACCGCTGACGAGGAGGATTCATGAAAGCCGCCATCTTCGATAGGGTCGGCGTCCCGCTGCGGATCGGCACGGTGCCGGACCCGACGCCGGCACCGGGCGAGGTCGTCTTGCGTGTCGCCGCCTGCGGCATCTGCGGCAGCGATCTGCATATCACCGAGGACCCCGTGCCTTTCGGCATCGAGGCAGGCTTCGTGCTCGGCCATGAATTCTCTGGGGACATCGTCGCGGTCGGATCGGAGGCAACAGGCCTTCGGATCGGTGACCGTGTCGCCGTCGCGCCTATGCGCGGTTGCGGACACTGCGAAGCCTGCGAGCGCGGCGATCCGGCGCGCTGTCGCGAGATGGAGCTGATCGGCGGCGGCTATGCGCAATACGCGACCGTGGCCGCGCGCCAGTGTCATATCCTGCCCGACGATGTGGCGCTCGAGGATGGTGCGTTGGCCGAGCCATTGTCGGTCGCTCTGCATTGCATCGTCCGCTCGGGCATGAAGCCGGGGGATCGAGTCGCCATCCTGGGCGCCGGGCCGATCGGACTGCTCGTCGCCTTCTGGGCACGGCGGATGGGGGCGTCGCGTGTCGTGGTGGCCGACATCCACGGTCATCAGCGCGAGCGTGCGCTTGCTCTCGGCGCGACCGGCTTCGCGCTTTCCGGCGAAAAGCTGACCGAGAACCTCGCCGATCTCTGCGGCGGAGCGCCAGACGTCGTCTTCGAATGCGTCGGCAAGCGCGGCCTCATCGGCGCGGCGGTCGAAGCGGTGCGGCTGCAGGGCACGGTGGTTGGCGTCGGCTTGTGTATCGGCGGCGACGAATGGGATCCGTTCATTGCGCTGACCAAGGAAGTGAACCTGCTGTTCTCGGTCTTCTTCCATCAGCGCAACGAATTCGGCGTCGCCCTCGATGCGCTGCGCGGCGGACCTTTCGCACCGCAAGCTCTGGTCACCGACCGGATCGACCTCTCGCCAGTTCCGCAGATATTCGAGAGCCTTCGCCGCCGCACCACGCAATGCAAAGTGCTGATACAGCCGGACCTTGTTTGAGGCCGCACCTGTTTGAGGAGAGTGAAAATGGCCGTTCAATTCGAAACCCTCGAATACGATATCGGCGGCACGGAAACGGTGGTGAAGGCCATCGGTAGAGGCAAGCCCGTGCTGTTCCTGCACGGCGCCTCGACGCTTGAAGGCTTCGACTTCGCGGAGGGCCTCGCCGACCGCTTCCGCGTGCTCTGCCCGAGCCATCCGGGCTTCGGCTTTTCTGGCCCGGCGCCGCATGTGGCCGGGATGTCCGACATGGTTCTGCACTACCTGAACCTGCTCGATGTTCTGAACCTGCCGGAGAAGCCTCATCTCATCGGCTTTTCCATGGGCGGCTGGATGGCGACCGAGCTCGCCGGCCTTGCGCGCGAGCGTTTCGACAAGGTGGTGCTGATCGCTCCCGCCGGGCTCAACGACCCCGCGCATCCGGCCACCGATCTGGGCGCGGTCGCGCCGCAGGAGCTGCCGGCCTATCTGGCGCATGACGTCTCGGTGGCGCTGCGCTATTTCCCGGACGGCTCAGACCCCGCCTTTGCCGAGGCCTTCGGCGCCGACCGCGTCCGCGAAGGCGACACGCTCGGCCGGCTGCTGGCGCCGTTCGGCATGGGCCATCCTAACCTGCGGCGCTTTCTGGTGCGTATCGCCAATCCGACGCTGGTCGTCTGGGGCACCAGGGACCGTCTGCTGCCGGCTGGCCAGGCGCCGCTCTTCGTCGAAGCCCTGCCCGACGCACGCCTGATCCTGGTCGAGGATGCCGGCCATTTCGTCATGCAGGAGAAACCCGAAACACTCAGGAAGATCGGCGATTTCCTCGCCGGCTGACCGCATTTGAAAAGGAGGAGAAGACAATGAACAAACCCATCAAGCACGGCTCGTGGGGGACGACCACCGACTATCGCGACTTGCTCAGCAAGATCACGGAGATCGGGCCGGCCCTGGAAGCCAACACCACCGCCGATGAGGAGAATGGCGAACTGACTGCGGCCACGTTCGAGCTGCTGAAGCCGCTGCGCATGTCGCATATCTTCGCCGCGGAGAGCCTCGGCGGTGCGCAGCTGCGACCCACCCAGGGTCTCGAACTGCTGGCGGCGATCACCTGGCACTCTGGGGCGGCTGGTTGGGTTTCCATGGTGCATTGCTGCATCGGTGCGATGTCGGCAGCCTTTCTGCCGGACAGCGCGGTCGAGCGGTTGTTCGCGCCGGGCACCGAAAACCGGTTCTCGGGGCAGGGCGCGCCGCTCGGTATGCTGAAGAAAGTCGATGGCGGCTACCGGCTGAATGGCAAGTGGAGCTATGGCAGCGGCTTCAGCCACGCCACCTACAGCCACAGTGCCGCCTTCGTCGACGACGGCACCGGCAAGCCCGCCAAGGACGAGAAGGGCAACTTGATCATCATGTGCGCCCATGCCCCGATCTCTCAGCACAAGCAACTCGGCAATTGGGACGTTCTGGGCCTCGGCGGCACCGGCAGCATCGACTATGCGGCCGAGGACGTCTTCATCGCCGACGATCTCGTCTTCCCGATCCTGACCGCACCGCCGCTGCGTCAGAAGGAGTTCTTCAGTCTCGGTGTCGTCGGCCTCGCCGCAATCGGGCATACCGGTTGGGCTCTCGGCACTGGGCGGCGGATGCTGGACGAGATCGCCAAGTTCGCCCGCAGCAAATCGGGTCGCGCCGGCCTGATCGGCGAGAGCGAGAAGTTCTGGCACGATTATGGCCGCGCCGAAGCCCGCTATCGCGCTGCCCGCGCCTTTGTCTTCGAAACCTGGCGCGACATCGAGGCGACGGTCGAAGCCGGCAACAGCGTATCGACGCGGCAGATCAGCCTTGTCCATCTGGCCAAATCCGAGATTCACGAGGTTGGCGTCGATATCTGCAACTTCGCCTACCGCGCGGGCGGCGGCGCGTCGCTGCGCGCCGGCGTGATCCAGCGCACCTTCCGCGAGATGATGGTGGCTGCCAATCATTTCACGATCGCGCCGTCGATCGTCACCTCGGCTGGTCGCGACATCGGCGGGCTGTGGAGCGATCGCACCTGGCAGTTCTACGACCTGATCGAGAAGAAGTAGTCGCAAGGGCCGGACGGCGGACGCCGTCCGGCCCCTATTTCACGCTGCAGAAGAGAGACGTCGATGAGCTTCCCGCATCCGATGACCAACGCCTTCCGCGAAGCCTTTCGCCACCATCCGGCCGGTGTTGCAGTGATCACGGCCGATCCCGGCGACAGGCCGGTGGCGATGACCGTATCCTCGCTGATCTCGGTAAGTGCCGCGCCGCCGGTCGTCGCCTTCTCGCTCTCGATGAAATCGACTTCGTCCGAGCCTTTGCTGCGGGCCGAGACCATGGTGATCCACCTGCTGCGCTTCACTGATATCGACCTGGCGCAGCTCTGCGCGTCGAGCGGCGCGGAACGCTTCCCTCCGGGAGGCGCCTGGACGCGGCTGCCCACCGGCGAACCGCGCTATACCGGCGTTTCGACCTGGTTCCGCGCCCGTCGGCTCGGCGTCCTGCCGATCGAGGGCGCGACACTGGTCGCGGCCGAACTCCTTGACGGCGAGGTACAGCCGGACGAGGTCCCCCCGGAGGCGCATTCGCTTGTTTATCTCGACCGTCGCTGGCATCGCCTGCACAAGGAACTGGACGGGGTGGCTGAGCTTCTTGAGTCGTCGCGTTTTCTTTGAACGGCGCCGAAGCGGCGCGGGTTATCAGGTCGTTGCGCAGGAACTCGCAAAGCCAGTCGAAGCGCGTTCGGCGTCAATCGTACCGTGCTCTCTGGCTCACAGCGCGGGGTTGAAGCCTATCCGGCCAGTTGGGCACTAGCCGGAACTTCGTCCGCATCGGATGCGGTACGAGGGGATGGCAATTTTCGTCGCAGATGACGTCAGACATATCCGCAAAATATCTCACGTATTGACGTTAACTTAACATGCTACTATGGTCTTTTTACCGCGTCGGATGCGTCGCTTTTGTATCACCGTTGCTCGTTGATTGTCGTCATGCCTGTCATCCCTATCCCAACCTGCAGGTTTGCCTTGCAGCGCCCTTCACCAGTTGCTGAAAGCGGCGGCGCCCATGCCCAGTTTGCTCGGAATCGATAACGGTCTCACGGTCACCAAGGCGGTGATCTTCGATGCCGATGGCACGCAGTTGTCGGTGGCGCGTCGGCGGGTTCCACAATCGATACCCCATCCGCATTGGGTGGAGCGCGACATGGCCGGCCTCTGGCAAGCGACCGGCGATGCAATCAAGGAGGCGATTGCCCTTTGTGGCCGCCCGGCGGACGACATCAGGGCGGTGGCGGCGACCGCGCATGGCGACGGCCTCTATTTGCTCGACAAGGATCGTCGGCCGCTAGGGCCTGGAATCCTGTCGCTCGACAGCCGCGCTGGCAAGATTGTCGAGCGATGGTCGGCGGACCGGGTCTTCGAAGATGCGCTAGGTCGAACAGGCCAGGCGCCGCACGTTTCGGCTCCGTCGGCGCTGCTGGCCTGGATCAGGAAGAACCAACCCGACCGCTATGGCCGCATCGGGCATATACTGGCCTGCAAGGACTGGCTGCGCTTTTGCCTGACCGGCACGATCGGCACCGACCGTACCGAGGCCAGCACCTCATTCACGGATTTCCGCACGCAGGATTACGCGCTGGAAGCGATGCGCATCTTCGGACTGGACGATCTTTTCGACGCGCTGCCGCTGATGGCGCATTCGGCCGAGATCGCCGGCCACGTTACCGCCGAGGCCGCCGACATGACCGGCCTTGCCAAAGGGATACCGGTCGCGAGCGGCCTGCATGACGTAACTGCCTCCGCACTTGGCATGGGCGGCCATGAGGAGGGCGTGCTTGCCATTGTCGCCGGGACCTATTCCATCAACGAAGTGGTCTCTTCGCAACCGCGCGTCGATCCGCGTTGGCTCTGTCGCAACGCCATCGACGCCGGCCGCTGGAACAACATGGCGATCTCGCCGGCCTCGACCGCGAACTACGATTGGTTTCTCGACACGTTCTGCCGCTCGGAACAGGAGAGGGCATCGGTCGGTGGTGGCTCGATCCACGAGGTTTTGGCGGCAGAGATCGACGAGGCGCTTAAAAAGCGGTCGACCATCCTGTTTCATCCTTATCTGTTCGGCTCCCCCTTTGGCGATGTCGCCAGCGGCAGCTTTGTCGGCCTTCATGGCTGGCACAATCGCGGCGATATGCTCAAGGCGGTTCTGGAGGGCATTGCTTTCAATCATCGTACCCATGTCGAAGCCTTGCGCGACGGCTTTGCCATCAGCGAAATCCGCCTGACGGGCGGCGGCTCGCGCAATCCGGCCTTCGTCCAGATGTTTGCCGATGTGCTGAACGCCCCGGTCACCGTCACCTCGACCGACGAGGCTGCGGCGTTTGGCGCTGCGCTTTGCGCTGGTGCGGCGGTTGGCATCTTCGCGACGCCGCAAGAAGGCGCCCGGCAGGTCGGCATGACGGCGCGCCAATACGAGCCAGTGCCGGCCTCGAGTGCTGTGTTCAACGAGCGCTTTTCCCTCTATGGCCGCATAGCCGGTGCGCTCGTGCCGCATTGGCCCGACATCGAGAAGCTGGCGCGGCCAGACACCGAGGGGACCGCATGATCAAGGCCGACGAACGACGCGAAGAGATCGCCGACTATGTGATCAAGCTCGGCCAGGTACGCATCGACGATCTGGTCGAGCATTTCGGCGTATCGCGCATGACCATCCACCGGCACATCGACCGGCTGGCGCAGCAGGGCGTGTTGCGCAAGCTGCACGGTGCGGTCACGGTTCAGCCTTCCGGTCTCTACGAAAGCGCCTTCCGCTACCGGGTGACGGTCAACCGGGCCGAAAAGGATGCTCTGGCGCGGACAGCACTCGATTATATCGAAGCTGGCCAGGTGGTGATGCTGGACGATTCGTCAACGGCAAATGCGGTCGCTACGCTCCTGCTCGACGTCAAGCCGCTGACCGTCATCACCAACTCAGTGGCGACGGCTGCACTGCTGACCCATGTCGACGAACTCGACTTCATCTGTCTCGGCGGCCAGTACCACAACACCTACAACGCCTATATCGGCATCGTCTGCGAGAACGCGGTGGCACAGCTTCGCGCCAATGTGCTGATCTGTTCGGCTTCGGCCATCACCGGGACCACCGCCTTCATCCAGGATCCCAATGTCGTGCGGGTCAAGCAGGCGATGATGGCCGCATCGGTCAAGCGTATCCTTCTGATCGACCATGCCAAGTTCGACAGGATCGCGCTGCATGTCTTCGATGATCTGACCAGCTTCGATGTCGTGCTGGCGACCGAAGGCCTGGGCGATGCGCGGGCGCAAGCCCTCGAACGGGCCGGCGTGAAGCTGCGCATCGTCAAGACGAAAGCGCCATGAGCTCGAGCGAAGCAATACGTACGGAAAATCCAGCCGGGCGTCTGGCCGCCGCCGGAGCCGGGGAGGTCGACGTCGTCATTCTTGGCGCCGGCATCAACGGGGCAGGGCTGTTTCGCGATCTGTGCGCGCAAGGCGTCAGCTGCCTGATCGTCGACAAGGCGGATTTCGGCTCCGGCACGAGTGCTGCGCCGTCGCGGCTCATTCATGGCGGTCTGAAATATCTCGAAACCGGCGAGTTCAGGCTGGTGGCGCAGTCGACGCTCGAACGCAATTTGCTTTTGAAAAACGCGCCGCACTATGTCAGCCCGCTGCCGACCGTCATCCCGATCTTCTCCTGGAGCAAGGGCATGCTGGCGGCGCTGCGGACGCTGTTCGGCTCGACCAGCGCGCCGCGCAGCCGTGGCGCCGTCCTGATCAAGATCGGCCTGATGATCTATGATTTCTATGGCTCGCGAAACCAGGTCATGCCGCGTCACCGCATGGTCGGGCGGCGCCAGGCGCTCAGTGAGATGCCGGCGCTCGCCCCCTCGATCGTCGCCACCGGCACCTACTACGACGCCAAGATAAGCCACCCCGAGAGGCTCGTGCTCGAACTGATCCTCGATGGGCTGCAGGCAAACGAGGCCTCGGCCAGCGCGAACTACACGGCGCTGGCGAAGTCCGCCGATGGCGTGCTGACCTTCCAGCCGGAAAACGGCGCGGCCTTTTCGGTGCGGCCGAAGCTGGTGGTCAATGCCGCCGGTCCATGGATCGACGATGTCAACGATTCGCTAGGCGCGCCGTCGAAGATGATCGGCGGCACCAAGGGCTCGCACATCCTGTTGAAGCACGACGAGCTGGTCAAAAGCCTGGCCGGACGCATGCTGTATTTCGAAGCCGATGACGGCCGCATCTGCCTTGTCTACGACTATCTCGGCCTGGCGCTGGTCGGCTCCACCGACATCAAGGCCGACAACCCCGACGCGGTGCGCTGCGAACCTGACGAAGTCGAGTACCTGCTCGACAGCGTACGGACGCTGCTGCCGGGGATGGCGTTCGAGCGCGACCAGATCGTCTATGCCTATAGCGGCATCCGGCCGCTGCCGGCCTCGGATGCATCGGTGCCCGGCTTGATCAGCCGTGACCACTCGGCGCCCGTCGCCGATCCGGATCGGAACAGACCTTTCGCAGTCATCTCGCTGATCGGCGGCAAGTGGACGACCTTTCGCGGCTTCGCCGAGGAAGTCGCCGACACCGTGCTCGGCCGCCTGCAGCGCAGCCGCAAGGTGACGACGCAGACCATGCCGATCGGCGGCGGCAGGGATTTCCCGGCTGATGCTGCAGCGCGAGCAAGTTGGCTGGCTCTGGCTCACTCGGAGACGGGCGCTGGAGAACGGCGTCTCGAGGCGCTGCTGTCGCGATATGGCACCAGAGCCACGCAGATCGCCACACATGAGCCGGATGATGAGGGCCGACTGCCGGATTCAGAAAGCTACAGCCGATCGGAAATTGACTACATCGTCCGCACCGAGTTCGTCGAACATCTGGCCGATATCGTCATGCGCCGCAGCACCCTGGCGATATCAGGGTCACTGACGGGCCGGGATCTGCAGGAGATTGCGACGATTGCCGGACGGGCGCTGGGTTGGAGCGCCGGGCGCCTCGCAGAGGAAGTCGAGGCCGCAGCCCTGGAACTCGAGGACCGGAACCTGATGCGGCTGGGCTGATCATTCCGTCGCCGATGCTCTTTCCCAAGGCAATCCGGTCGGTTTGCCTAAGGATGCGTCGCATCCCCAATCGCTCAACTCACAGGTGGATTGGGATTTTGCCGATGTCAGATATCATTCTGGAGAAACAGCCAGTTAGCAAAAAATTAGATAGCCGATGGCTGTGCAATTCTACTGGCTCAGACGCGAAATAACACAGATTGACGTTAAATTAACATAGCCGTATGATCGAGTAACATGCTCACCTCCTAATGGGTCGATGTTGCCCGCCGAAATGCCGGCAGACCGGCGTTTCGGGAAGGGCGAGACCTGTGAATTCCCCATATGTGCATGCGCCAAATCCGGCGAGGGATTGACAGCGATGCAGGGATGTGAAAATTTTTGCACACAAAGATAATAATATCATCTCAGGGAGGAGATGTCTTGAAATCCGGCGGAGCCACTAACCGCGATCATGAGTCCAGCCTCGCCACCCGCGCGGCCTGGCTTCACTATGCCGGGGGTCTGACGCAGGCCCAGGTGGCCAAGCGGCTCGGCCTGACCAGCCTCAAGGCGCATCGGCTCATCACCCGGGCCACCCAGGATGGCCTTGTCAGGGTGATCATCGACGGCGATGTCGGCGAATGCATCGACCTCGAGCAGCAGCTGATCAATGCTTACGGGCTCGATTACTGCGAGGTTGTTCCTGATCTCGATCAGGACGAGCTGCCGCTGAAGGCGCTTGGGATCGCCGGCGCTCAGTTTCTGAAACGAGAGATCGATCGCGGCGAGGACATGCTGATCGGCGTCGGCCATGGCCGTACCCTTGCCGCAAGCGTCGAGTATCTGACGCGCACCGCCGCTGCCCATATCCGTTTCGTCTCGCTGCTTGGCGGCGTGACGCGCAAATTCGCGGCCAACCCGCACGATGTCATGCATCGGCTGGCCGAGCGGACCGGCGCGCAGGCTTATGTGATGCCGGTGCCTTTCGTCGCCAACACCGCCGAGGACCGTGAAGTGCTGCTTGGTCAGCGCGGCATTAGCGATGTCTTCGACCTCGCAAGCCGGTCCGACCTGATGTTCGTCGGCATAGGGACCGCCGAGCGGGAAGCTTCGTTGGTCGCTACCGGCATGATCGAACATTCCGAAATCGATGAGGTGAAACGCGATGGCGGCGTCGGCGAGCTGCTCGCCCACTTCTTCGACGACAAGGGGCGCCCGGTGGAAACGGCGCTGTCGGACAGAATTCTCGCGCTTCCGCGGGACCAGTTGAAGGGCCGCCGGATCGTCGCCGTCGCCGGCGGCAAGATCAAAGTGCGCGCCATCAAAGCGGTGCTCGAAAGCCGCTATCTGAGCGGCCTGATCACCGACGAGTCCACCGCTCGTGCCCTTGTCGAACAGAACAAACCCAATGGCGCGAAGCGCCATGTGAACGGAGGATCGTCAAATGCGTGACAAGCGCGGATCAGCCTTGCTGGCGGTTGCGTCATGAGCGCGAAAGCCGCCACCGCATCGACCAGGCCGGCTTCGCCCGCCCTGCGTCGGGCACTTGCCGGCGCCGCGGTTGTCGTCCTGCTCGGCGCCATGGCGCTCGACACCAAGGTGGTCAGGATCGGCTCTGCCGGCGATGTCCGCAGCGCCGTGTTTTCCGCCGCTGACTACGGCAAGTCGGAGTTTCCCAAGGTGCAGGCCGATGTCGAGGCACGCGCCGCCGACGCGGTGACGGTGGCTGCTGCTATCGCCAAGGACAGGGCGACGGCGGAAAAGGAATATGGCGTGCCGGCGGGCGTCGGACCGGTCATCTCGGTCAAGTTCACCGGTGTCGTCGGCGAAGGAAAATCCGGCATCTACAAGGTCGCCGTCGAAGGCGTGCCGGACACGCTGATGATCCGGGTGCAAACGGGACCGGCGATCAACGGCACCGAGCTTCGCGACGCCACCGGCAAGATCACATTCGGCCAGTTCACCAACCAGATCGAATACCAGGACGCCGGTTCGGCGCTGAACAACGAGATGAAGAAGGAAGTCCTGGCCAAGGTCGACACCAGCACCTTGACCGGCAAGACCGTATCGGTGGTCGGCGCATTCAAGCTGGTCAACCCGAAGAGCTGGCTGGTCACTCCGGTGAGGCTGGAGGTCAAATGAGCGCGGCTGCAGGCACCGGACCCGCGACCGGCGACGCCGTGCTTTCGGCGCGCAACATCGTCATGTCGTATGGCGGCGTTCATGCGCTCAAGGGCGTCAATTTCGACATCCATCGCGGCAAGGTCACGACGCTGTTCGGCGAGAACGGCGCCGGCAAGTCGACGCTGATGAAGATCCTGTCCGGCGTCGTCACCCCGACATCCGGCGACATCGTGCTCGACGGCAATCTTGTCAGCTTTTCCTCATCCTCGGACGCGCGCGATCGCGGCATCTCGATCATCCACCAGGAACTCAGCCTGGCGCCGAACCTCAGCGTTCGCGACAACATCTTCATGGGCCGCGAACTGCGCACCAGAACCGGCCTCGACTTCGCCGAAGAATCGCGCCAGGCGCGCGCGCTGATGGCCGATCTCGAAGAGGACATCGACCCGATGACTCTCGTCGAGGATCTGCGCCTGGGTCAACAGCAGATCGTCGAGATCGCGCGGGCGCTGTCGGTCGATTCACGCATCCTCATCATGGACGAGCCGACCTCCGCGCTCAGTGCAACCGAGGTCGAGGTGCTGTTCAAGGTGATCCGCGATCTGACCAGCCGCGGCGTCTCCATCGTCTACATTTCACATCACCTCGAAGAAGCGCTGCAGATCACCGACTACGCCGTTGTCCTGCGCGACGGCGCCATAACGGCGACGGCCGAGGCCAGGGACATCGACCTCGAGTGGATCGTGCGCAACATGGTCGGTGAGAACTTCGATCTCGGCTCGCCGCCGACCGGCCATGCGTTCGGTGAGGTCGCCCTTTCGATCGAGGATGTCAGCGTCGTTGACACTTCGGGCTCGGGTTATTCCGTCGTCGATCACTTGTCGCTGGACGTCAGGGCCGGCGAGATCGTCTGCATCTACGGGCTGATGGGCGCCGGGCGCACGGAGTTGCTGGAGGCCGTCGCTGGACGGGTGCCGATGGCGGGCGGCCGCGCGCTGCTGGAAGGCGAGGACGTCTCGGGGTTGAGCATTGCCCAGCGCATCTCCAGAGGGCTTGTGCTGGTCCCCGAGGACCGCCAGCGCGACGGGCTGGTGCAAACCATGACCGTCGGCCGCAATCTTTCGCTTGCCAGCATCGAGGCGTTCGCCAAGGGACTGTTTCTGTCCCGTTCCAGGGAGCGAGAGCTGGTCGAAGACTCGATCCGCAAGGTGACCGTCAAGACCGCTGGTGGCAACGCCATGATCGGATCGCTGTCTGGCGGTAATCAGCAGAAGGTCGTCATCGGCAAGATGCTGACGACCAACCCCAAGGTCATCCTCCTCGACGAGCCGAGCCGCGGCATCGATGTTGGCGCCAAGGCCGAGGTCTTCCGCTTGTTGAGCGAACGCGCCGCTCAAGGGCTTGCGGTCGTCTTCTCGACCTCTGAGGTCAACGAATGCCTCAGCATTGCCCACCGCATCGTCGTCATGCGGCGTGGCAGGATTTCAGCTGAATTCGGCGCCAACGCCACCAAAGAGCAGATCATGGCCGCCTCCGGCGAAGCCGTGGTCGCCTGATCACCAGAATTTCGGAGCCCAGACCCATGACCGACGTCAGCCAGGCCAGAAAACAGTCCAGTCCAAGCGCGAGCGAAGGCTTCGATCTCGCCAAGTTGCTGCTCGAGGGCCGGGCCTTCTTTGCCCTGATCGTCATCATCGTCGTCTTCTCGATCCTGTCGCCCTACTACCTCTCGGTGGCGAACTTCCTGACCATGGCTTCGCATGTCGCCATCTTCGGAATCCTCGCGATCGGCATGCTGCTCGTCATCCTCAATGGCGGCATCGATCTGTCGGTGGGGTCGACGCTGGGTTTGGCCGGCGTCGTTGCCGGATTCCTGATGCAAGGGGTGACGCTGACCTGGCTGGGCGTCGTTCTCTATCCGCCGGTCTGGGTGGTCGCGGTGCTGGCCTGCATGCTCGGCGCCGTCGTCGGGCTGATCAACGGCGTGCTCATCGCGCGCTTCAAGGTTCCGGCTTTCGTCGCCACGCTCGGCGTCATGTACATGGCGCGTGGCCTGGCACTGCTGATGACCAGCGGCCTGACCTATAACAATCTCGGCGGCAAGCCGGAGCTCGGAAACACCGGCTTCGATGCGCTTGGCTTCAACCGCTTGTTCGGCGTGCCGACGGGCGTCGTGGTTCTCGCGATTATCGCGTTCATCGGCAGCATCGTCCTGAACCGCACCGCTTTCGGGCGCTGGCTCTACGCCTCGGGCGGCAATGAACGCGCGGCCGAACTCTCCGGCGTTCCGGTCAAGACCGTGCAGATTTCCGTCTATGTGCTGTCGGGTATCTGTGCCGCTATTGCCGGCCTGATCCTGTCCTCGCAGTTGACGTCGGCTGGACCGACCGCCGGCACCACCTACGAACTGACGGCCATCGCGGCCGTCGTCATCGGCGGCGCGGCACTGACCGGCGGCCGCGGCAACATCCGCGGAACCCTGCTCGGGGCCTTCGTCATCGGCTTCCTGTCCGACGGTCTGGTGATCATCGGCATCTCATCCTACTGGCAGACAGTGTTCACGGGCGCGGTCATCGTGCTCGCCGTGCTCCTCAATGCCGTTCAGTATCGCCGCCGTAGCAAGCTCCCAAGCGCGACAGGTGGCCAACCGACTTCTCAGAAACGGGGGAAGGCCGAACCGGCCAATCCTGCCCAAGGGAAGACTGCCAGGTGAACTGGCAGCAACACCGCGTAATCATTGGAGGAATGTACATGAAAACCATGCTGAAAAGTCTGCTCGCCGCCGCGATGGTCGTCGGGTTCACGGCCGCCGCGTCAGCCGCGGGCCTGATCTCGATCATCGTCAACGATCCGGCCAACCCCTACTGGCTGACTGAGGGCAACGTCGCCAAGGCCGAGGCCGAGAAGCTTGGCTATACAGCCAATGTCGGCGCCCACAAGGGCGATACCAATACCGAAAGCAATTTGATCGACACCGCCATCACCAACAAGTCGGTGGCGATCATCCTCGATCCGGCCAACGCCGACGGCTCTGTCGGTGCGGTGAAGAAGGCGATTGCAGCCAACATCCCGGTGTTCCTCGTCAATGCCGAGATCAATCAGGAAGGCCTCGCCAAGGGTCAGCTCGTTTCCAACAACGCGCAGGGTGCTGCTCTCGGTGCCCAGCAGTGGGTGCAGGCCGTCGGCGAAAAGGGCAAATATGTCGAACTGCTCGGCGCCCCGTCTGACAACAACGCCGCCACGCGCTCGAACGGGTACGCGACTGTGCTGAGCCAGTACCCGGATCTCGAAAAGGCTGCTTCGCAGGTCGCCAACTGGGATCGTACCCAGGGCCACGACAAGATGCAGAGCATGCTGCAGGCCAATCCCGACATCATCGCCGTGATCAGCGGCAATGACGAGATGGCGCTCGGCGCGGTTGCGGCGCTGAAGGAAGCGGGCAAGCTCGCCGGCATCAAGGTCGGCGGCTTCGACGGCTCCCCGGATGCGGTTGCGGCGATCAAGTCCGGCGAACTGCAGTACACCGTGCTTCAGCCGGTCGCCATCTTCTCGGCCAAGGCCGTGCAGCAGGCGGATTCGTTCATCAAGACCGGAGCCACCGGCGCGGCGACCGAGAAGCAGCTGTTCGATTGCCTTCTCATCACCAAGGACAATGTGGACAAGTACACCGCTCCCTTCGTCCTGTCGGAATGAAACCTGCACAGGGGGTGTCCTAGCGGGCACTCCCTGCCTCTTCTACGAAATGACTGCCCTCGTGAACCGCCTTCGCAACCAACCGGAATTTGCGGCATGAAAGACCTGCTGATCGGCATCGACGCGGGAACGTCGGTGATCAAATCGATCGCTTTCGACCTGTCCGGGCGGCAGCTCGCCATGACGTCGGTGCCCAATAGCTTCGTCACGCTGGAAGGCGGCGGCGCCGAGCAGGACCTCGACCAGACCTGGCGCGACATGGCGCGGACCGTTCGCGATCTCGCGGCCAAGGTTCCCGACCTCGCGCAACGAACCGCAGCGGTGGCCATTACCGGGCAGGGCGACGGAACCTGGCTGATCGATGGCGACGGCTTGCCTGTCTCGCGCGCCTGGCTGTGGCTCGATGCCCGCGCCGGACATCTGGTGGACGAGATGCGCGCCGATCCTCGGGATCGCAGGCGGTTCGAGCTGACCGGCACGGGTCTCAATTCCTGCCAGCAAGGCGCCCAGCTTGCCTTCATGAAAAAAAACCATTCCGACATGCTGGAGCGGGCGGCGACCGCCCTGCATTGCAAGGATTGGCTCTACTTCAAGATGACAGGCGAACGCGCCACGGATCCCTCCGAGGGAACCTTCACCTTCGGCGATTTTCGGTCGCGCACCTATTCCGACGAAGCCCTCGACATCCTGGATCTGACGACGCATCGCCGCCTGTTGCCTCCCATGCTCGAAGGCACCACCGACCATCATCCGCTGTCGCGATCGGCGGCGGCAGAGACTGGCCTGCTCGAAGGCACCCCGGTGGTGCTGGGTTACGTCGATATGGTCATGACGGCGCTCGGAGCCGGCCTCTATGATCCCTCGGGCAATGTCGGCTGCACGGTCATCGGCTCGACCGGCATACACACGCGCTTCGCAGCCACGCCCGAGGGTGTCGTGCTGAACGACGATGGCTCCGGCTACACGATTGCCATGCCTATTCCGGGCGCCTTTGCACAATTGCAATCCAACATGGCGGCGACGCTCAACATAGACTGGGTGCTTGGCCTTGCGCGCGACGTGCTCGCCACGGCTGGCGGCAAGCCTTCTCATGACGAGTTGCTGAAGGCCCTCGACGCTTGGGTGGAAGCATCGGAGCCTGGTTTGCTGATCTACCAGCCCTACATATCGCTGGCCGGTGAAAGAGGACCGTTCGTCGATCCTGACGCACGCGCTGGCTTCATCGGCCTTTCGGTCAAGCACGGGTTTGGCGATCTGGCACGCGGCGTCCTCGAGGGACTGGCCTTCGCCGCACGCGATTGCTACCAGGCGATGGGCGCCGTGCCGGGCGAAATCCGCCTGTCGGGCGGCGCCGCGCGCAGCCCGTCCCTACGCCGCATCATCGCAGCGGCGACAAGGGCACAGGTGCGCACCAGCAGTCGCCAGGAAGCCGGCGCGGCAGGCGCCGCGATGATGGCTGCGGTCGGCCTCGGCGTCTATGGCTCGATGGAAGACTGCGCCGCCGAATGGGTGACGCCGCTTCTCGGCGACTGCGATGCCTATGACGAGGCGCTTTCGCAAACCTACGATGCCCTCTTCCCTTCCTTCGTTGCAGCGCGTCAGGCGCTTCGGCCGGTGTGGAAGGGCATGGCGCACCGCACAGGAGCAAGATCTTGAGCAATACAACAGATGTCGTCGATCTCTTCGTGATCGGCGGCGGCGTCAATGGAGCCGGCATAGCGCGTGATGCGGCAGGTCGCGGGCTGTCCGTCATCCTGTGCGAAAAGGACGATCTCGCGCAAGGCACGAGCTCGCGCTCCGGCAAGCTGGTGCATGGCGGCCTGCGCTACCTCGAATATTATGAATTCCGGCTGGTTCGCGAAGCACTGATCGAACGCGAGGTGCTGCTCGAGGCGGCGCCGCACATCATCTGGCCGATGCGCTTCGTTCTTCCGCACAGCCCGCAAGACAGGCCGGCATGGCTGGTCCGGCTCGGGCTGTTTCTCTACGACCACCTTGGCGGCCGTAAACGCCTGCCGGGGACAAGAACACTGAACCTCAAGACTGCGCCGGAAGGCGCGCCAATCAAGGACCAGTTCAAGCGCGGTTTCGAATATTCCGACTGCTGGGTCGACGATGCGCGGCTGGTGCTGCTCAATGCGCTTGATGCCAGGCAGCGCGGTGCCAGAGTGCTCACGCGCACCGCCTGTGTCGCGGCCCGCCGTGAAGGCGGACTGTGGTCGATCGACATGCAGGATGGTCGCACGGGTGCGGTGACGAAGGTCCGGGCGCGGGCGCTGATCAACGCGGCAGGTCCCTGGGTCAACGACATTGTCAGCCGCGTCGCCGGGCAGAATTCAACGCGCAATGTTCGGCTCGTTAAAGGCAGCCATATCGTCGTGCCCAAATTCTGGGAGGGGCGGCAGGCCTATCTGATCCAGAACAACGACAAGAGGGTGATCTTCGTCAACCCGTACGAGAACGATCTGGCGCTGATCGGCACCACCGACATTCCCTATGAAGGCAGGCCCGAGGAAGTGGTCGCCGAGGCCAGCGAAGTCGACTATCTGATCAAGGTGGTCAATCGCTATTTCAAGCGGCAGCTGACGCCACAGGACGTGGTCTACAGTTTCTCGGGCGTGCGTCCGCTCTATGACGACAATGCCGACAATCCAAGCGCGGTGACGCGCGACTATATTTTCGAACTCGACGCCTCCAATGGCAACGCGCCGCTGCTTTCCGTGTTCGGCGGCAAGATCACCACCTTCCGCAAGCTGTCCGAACACGCGCTGGAAAAGATCCAACCGTTCTTTCCGACGATGAAGAAAGCCTGGACCGCCAAAATTCCCTTGCCGGGAGGCGACCTTCCCAATGCGGACTTCGAGCAGTTTCTGAGCGATTTGCATGCCGAATTTTCATGGCTCAGCCCGTCGCTGGTGAAGCACTACGCTCGAACCTATGGCACCCGCGCCAGACAATTGCTCGCTGGCGCACAGCGCGAAGCCGATCTCGGCCGCCGCTTCGGTCCCGATCTATATGAACGGGAGGCAAAGTTCCTGGCCGAGACCGAATGGGCCGGCACATCAGCCGATATACTGGAACGCCGCACCAAACATGGCCTGCATATCGATGCGGCCGAACGGAAAGCATTCGAAGACTGGTTCGGTAACATCATGGCGACGGCGGACTGATGGCCTTCACGCTTTCCCTCAACACCAATCCTCTGGTCAATCGCTTCGCCGATCCAGACGATCTGATCGATGCGATCGCCTATGGCATCGGCATCCGCGACGTGCAGCTGACGCATGAATTCGTCAATCCGGGCTGGCCGGCGGCGACGATTGCCAAATTCCTGCGCCGGTTCAACAGCGCCTTGGCGCGGACCGGTGTCAAGATCACCTCCGGCATGACGGGGCCTTATGGCCGGCTCAACCATTTCGGCCACCCGGATGCGGATGTGCGGCGCTATTATGTCGACTGGTTCAAGACCTTCGCCGACATTTCCGCCGATCTCGGCGCGTCCGGCATGGGCACGCAGTTCGCCATCTTCACCCACAAGGACTTTGACGATCCGCAACGGCGGGCGGCTCTGCTCGATATCGCGCTCGAATGCTGGCGCGAGGTGGCCGAGCACGCCAGGGCGGCGGGTCTGTCCTATCTGTTCTGGGAGCCGATGTCGGTGGGCCGCGAGTTCGGCCACACGATCGAAAGCTGCGCCACGCTGCAAGGCGCCATCGATGCGGCGAAGCTGCCCATACCGATGAAGATGATGGTGGATATCGACCATGGCGACGTGACCTCGGCCGATCCTGCCGATACCGATCCCTATGCTTGGGCGAAAGCGTTTCCATTGCAATCGCCGATCATCCACATCAAGCAGTCGTCCATGAACAAGGGCGGGCACTGGCCGTTCACGGCCGCCTACAACAAGGATGGCCGCATAGTGCCGCAGAAGCTGCTGGACGCGGTTCGGCAGGGCGGTGGAACCGACAATGAAATTTGCCTTGAACTTTCCTTCAGGGAGAGGGAACCAGTCGACCATCAGGTTATCGAGATGATCCGCGAGTCGGTGGATTTCTGGGCCCCTCATATCGACAGCGGTCGCGACAGTCTCAAGCCCCGGACCTGAGCGAATACGTCGCCCGAAAGCCGGCTTCGGCCGCAAAAGTATCGAAGGAGAAGAAGAATGGCCCCATATTGGGTCGGCACGAGCTGGAAGATGAACAAGACGCTGTCGGAGGCGTTGCAGTTCGCCGATGCGCTGGCGGCCTTTGTGCCCGATTTCGATCCGGCAATACAGCCCTTCGTCATTCCGCCGTTCACCGCAGCGCGCCAGGTCAAGGCCGCGCTGGCCAACACCCGCGTCAAGATCGGTGCCCAGAACATGCATTGGGCCGACGCGGGCGCCTGGACGGGGGAGATCTCGCCGGTGATGTTGAAAGATTGCGGGCTGGATGTGATCGAACTCGGCCATAGCGAGCGCCGCGAGCATTTCGGCGAGGCCGATGCGACTGTGGGACTAAAAACGGCGGCCGCTGTCAGGCACGGTTTCGTGCCGCTGATCTGCGTCGGCGAGACGCTGGCTGAGCGTGAATCAGGCCGCGCCGAGGCGGTGCTGACGGCACAGGTTCTCGGCGCGCTGCAAGAGCTGAGCGGCGATCAACTGAAGGCGGAAATCCTCTTTGCCTACGAGCCCGTCTGGGCAATCGGCGAGAAGGGCATTCCCGCAAGCGCCGACTATGCCGACAGGCAGCAACAGCTGATCAAGAAGGTTGCCGCCGACCGGCTGCCGATTGCTCCACCTGTGCTTTATGGTGGCAGCGTCAATCCAGGCAACGCGGCCGAACTCATCGGCCAGCCGCATATCGATGGCCTGTTCATCGGCCGCTCGGCGTGGCAAGCGGAAGGCTATATCGACATTCTGAAAAAGGCGTCGGCCGCCATCGCGCGCTGACTGCCAAAAGACCTAGCAAAGGAGTTCATCATCATGAAGATCGCACTCGGAGCCGACAGTGCCGGAAAGCCGCTGCTCGACGTCATCGCCAAGCATCTCGCCACCAAACCCGAACTGCAGGTCGTCGACCTCAGCCAGGCCGGATTCTACGCCGACATCGCCGCCTCGGTAGGCCACGAAATCCTGGACGGCAATTACGACCGGGCCATCCTGTTTTGCGGCACCGGCATCGGCGTCAGCATCTCCGCCAACAAGGTGCCGGGCATTCGCGCCGCATTGACCCACGACACCTATTCCGCTGAGCGCGCCGCCAAGTCCAACAACGCCCAGATCATCACCATGGGCGCCCGCGTCATCGGTCCCGAACTGGCGAAATCGATCGCCGACGCATGGTTGGCCTCGGAGTTCGATCCGAATGGCCCCTCCGCCACAAACGTGCAGGCCATCGACAAGCTCGACGCCAAGCGCTGAAAGACGCGGGGAACCCGTTACTGAGTTAACTGGTCAAGGCGACCCGCATCGCCTCGATCATGGTTACGGCGGAGGCGGCGCCCGGGTCCATGTGGCCAAGCGAGCGTTCGCCGAGGCGCGATGCCCGGCCTTTCGTGGCGACCATCGACTTAGTCGCCTCCGCGCCTGCGTTTGCCGCTTGTGCAGCAGCTTCGAGACTGCCCGCCAGATCCTTGCCGGAGGTCAGCGCTTCGCCCGCCGCCTGCGCAGCCGGCGCCCATGCATCGATCATCGTCTTTTCGCCAGGCTCGGCCTTGCCGCGATCCTGAATGCCCTTGGCCATAGCCTGGAACAGGGCGACCACGTCCGAATCGTCGAGCGTCGTCTTGCCCTTGACGGCTGCCGCGCCCCGCATGAACGCGGTCGCATAGAGCGGCCCGGAGGAGGCGCCGACGGCATTCAGGAACGATTTGGCGGCGGTGTTCAGCAAGGTGGTCGGGTCGGTTGCCTCTGCATCCAGTGCGGCGACGGCATCGCGGGCAGCGGAAAATCCAAGCTCCATCGCGATGCCGTGGTCGGCGTCGCCGATAACCCCGTCAAGCGCGCACAGTCGGTCCCGGTCGGCGGACATGGCGGTTGCGATCGCCGCGAACATCGCGACAAGGTGGGCGGTGTCGATTGTCGTCATGTCTTGGTCCTTGCCACAGAAGTGGGTTTAGCCGGCGCGAAACATGGCGCAGTCGCAGGGGTGATCCAGCATCGTCTGCAACTCGCCGTCGAGTTGATGCAGAGTGATCGAGGCTCCTGCCATTTCGAGCGAGGTGCAGTAATTGCCGACCCAGCTTGCGTGGATGGACACACCGATCTCATCGAGCCTCTGCTTCACGCGCCGGTTCATGATGTAGAGTTCCATCAGCGGCGTTGAGCCCAGCGAATTGACGAGCACCGCGACCTTGTCGCCGCGCGTAGGCGCCATCTCGTCGAGGATCCTGTCCAGCATCTCGTCGGTGATCTCGTCGGCTGTTTTCAACTTTTCGCGCGCGATGCCGGGCTCGCCGTGGATACCCATGCCGATCTCCATCTCGTCCGGCCCGATCTCGAAATTCGGCCGGCGGGTCTGCGGCAGCGAACAGGGCGACAGCGCCACGCCCATGGTGAAGGTGTGGTCGTTGGCCTTGCCGGCGATGCGCTCGCATTCGTCGAAGGAGAGCATCCGGTCGCAGGCGGCACCGGCCGCCTTGAAGATGAAGAAATTGCCGGCGACGCCGCGCCTCTTGTGCCGCTGGTCGCGCGGTGCCGAGGCGACGTCGTCGGTGCTCAGCACCGTGCGCACTTCGATGTCGTCCATGGCGGCCATCTCGGCCGCCATGTCGAAATTCATCACGTCGCCGGCATAGTTGCCGTACATGAACAGCACGCCGGCGCCGCCGCTGACTGCCTTTGCGCATTCGAGGATCGGGTCCGGCGGTGGCGAGGCGAAGACATTGCCGATGGCCGCCGCATCGGCCAATCCCTTGCCGACGAAGCCAAGAAAGCTCGGCTCATGGCCCGAGCCGCCGCCAATGACGAGGCCCACCTTGCCCTGGCGCGGCCCGTCGCGGGCGATGATGGAGCGTGGACTGCCATCCGCGCTTTTGAGATAGCGTGGATGCGCTGCCAGGATGCCTTCCAGCATCTCGTCGACGGCACGGTTCCCGTCGTTGATGATCTTTTTGGTCTGCACCCGGCATCCTCCCGATTTCGGCATTTTCGCAGATAATACCGGGTGTTACCGGGATTTCCACCGGCAAGATGTATTTCGTAGGTCGAAGTGCTTCGCGCAGCGGCACATGAATCCATCTGCTGGCTCTTTCAGTCGCTTAGGCCGTCGCGGATGGCTGCGAAATAGCGATCGGTTCCGACCTGGCCGCCCTTGAGCGCGACCTCCAATCCGTCGATCGCCTTGACGCGCGAGTGGGCAACGCAGAGCGGCGAGCCAGGCGAAGCGGGCAGCGGCATGCGGATTGTCAGGGCATCGACACCCATCTCGCCCAGCGCGTGGCTCGACGTATCGCCGCCGGCAATGACCACGCGCCGCAGGCTCTGTTCGATCGTCAGGCTGCGAAGGATTTCTCCGAGTCCGCGGCCAAGCCTGTGGCGGGCGCCTTCCTGCCGGTCGATTTCGGCGCCCCTGTCGGCAGTGGGACCAAGCGCGGTGTAGAGGATGACGCTGCGCCCGGCTTGCAGACTGGCACGGCCGCTTGCCGTTGCGCGCGTGATCGACTGCTGCGAAGCCTCCGAAACCAGTTCGACCGGGTCGACCTCGATGCCGTCGAAACCGTCGGTCAGGGCATGCCGGATCTGCCGTTCCGTGGTCGGCGAGCAACTGCCCGACACGACGGCTATCCGCTCGGCTGCGCCCGGTGGCGTGAAGCCATGTCCGGCGCCGACAATGCCATTCGACGCCCATTCGGCCAGCAACGCATACTCGACTCCGGATGAGCCGACGACAAAGGAACCGCCTGGCTTGCGAACGCGCCAGATCTCCTTGCCGGCCAGAGCCTGCGTTTCCAGATTGTCGACATCGACAAGCACGATGGGGGTGCCGTTTCCGGTCAGCCGATCGAACGCGGCCGACCGCGATGCCGACTGCAGCGTCGCAAGGTCGACCAGCCCCGAGCTCAGCGCCGTCTGCCGCGACAGATGGATCAGCAAATCCGACTCATCCATCGGCGTCGTCGGGTGGCGGCTCATCACCGGGTGGCGGTCGATGCGGAAATATTGGTCGCGATAGGCGGCGAACAGGTGCCCGAAGGCGGTGTAGCGCTTGAGCTGCGGCGCGCCGACCAGCAGCGGCACGCTGGCTTGCGCGAACACCGAGCGGCCGATCTCGGTGGCCCGGCCGATGCTGCCGATCGTCGGGCTGGAATCGAAGGTCGAGCAGACCTTGTAGTGGCAGATCGCGGCATTCAGTGTCTTCAGCCAGGCAAAGGCATCGCGCAGATATGTGTCCATCCATCGCGGCGTCTCGCTGCGGCTGGTGCCGGCGAGGCCGATCGCCCGGCAATGGGCAAATCGTGAAAGCAAGGCATCGTCCGGCCGGCGCATGAACAGCACGGTCGGCACACCACCGAGCTCGAGCGCCTCCATGACATCGGTCGAGCCGGTCAGGTCGTCGCCATAATAGCTGAGAAGCAGGTCCTGCATCGTCTCAGGCTGCCTTGCCGTCGCCGAATTTTTCGATCGACCGCGCCAGTTCGGGATGGTTCAGGGCGAAGTCCGCCAGCGGAATGCCGTCGACCGCCGCTTGCCAGGCTTGCTGCACGGCACGCACGCCGGCGCCCGGCCCGTCCGGATGGCTGACGATGCCGCCGCCGCAGAGATAGAGAAGATCGACCGTCCGGCCGGTCCGCGCATATGTCTCAGGAGCCTGGCCGCCCCACTGGCCAGAGCCCGCCACCGGCAAGGCGCAGTCCTCGGGTGAAAAGATCGGTGTCGTCACCGCCTTGAACGATTCGACGAAAGAATCATCCGGTTCCCAGTATTTCGAGGCGATGCCGTTGATCTGGAATTGGTCGACGCCGAGCAGTCGCCAGAATTGCTGCCAGACCTTGAAGTCCATGCCTAGCCCGGGGTGCCGGGTGAGGATGTCCCAGCCGTTGCGGTGAGCATGCAGCACCAGACTGGAGCGCTTCCTCAGGAACGCCATGCCACCGAAGCCGATCGAATTGATGTTGATGACAGCGCAATTGCCGCCAGCCTTCGCCACCATATCGTGGTTGCGCATCATCTCATCGGGGTCGGCATGCGAGATGCCGAAGGCATACATCACCTTCTTGCCGGTCTTCTGCTCGTGGTCGAGGATCAGCGGCACGATCGCCTTCACTCGTTCCGACAGGGGCGAATAGGCCGGGCTCATCAGCTTCTCGTCGTCCTTGATGAAGTCGACACCGGCGGCGATCAGTTCCGCCACCATTGCCGCCGTCTCATGTGGCCGCAAGCCCAGCGCCGGCTTGACGATGGTGCCGATGATCGGACGATCCGTCACATTGGTCAGCCGACGGCTGCCGGCGACACCAAACTGGGGGCCGGGATGCGCGCCGCGATACTCCTCCGGCAATTTCATGTCGACGATGCGAATCCCGGTGAGGCCCTTGATCGAATAGGTGCCGCCGATGGCAATGGTCATCAGTGCCGAAAGGTCGGTGCCGATGGCATCGAATGGAAAGGCGATATCGACATCGGCGCGCCTGAACGGCCCGTTGCCGCTGTCGGGAAGCGACGGCCGCTCGGCATCGGCCAGAGGCCGTATCGCCAGCACTCGCGCCGCCACCCGGGCTTTCAGTTCCTCGGTCTCGCCGGGCAGCGCGACGAAGGTGCCGGTCGACTGATCGCTGGCGATCTTGGCCGCCAGGACTTCGATGCTTCCAGGCGTTTCGATGCGGTAGGTGAGCGTGATCATGGTCCGCTGTCTCAAGCCGAGGCGTTCGAAAAAGGTTCACCGGTGTTTCAAATCTGGTATAATGAGTACATAAGTATTGCAAGTCATATCCGGCAGCGGGATCGACAGACGGCAATTCCGGGAATTGTGGCGGCAGTGTTAGATAAGGCCGGGTCAAGGGAGTGATTCGCGACGATGAACCGTTCGGAACCGATTGTCCGGCGCAAGCTTTCCGATGAGGTCTTCTTGCGGCTGAAACGCCTGATCACCAGCGGCGAGCTGATGCCGGGCGACGACATGCCGTCGGAGCGCGAACTGATGGAGCGCTTCGAGGTCGGCAGGCCGGCGATTCGCGAGGCGATGCAGGCGCTGAGCAATATGGGCCTGGTGGCGATCTCGCATGGCGAACGCGCCAAGGTGCTGCAACTCACCGCCAAGTCGATCATCAAGCAGGTCGACGGCGCCGCCAAGATCATCCTGTCGTCGTCGAAGGACACGCTTGAGCACCTGAAGACCGCGCGCATCTTCTTCGAGCGCGGCATGGTCAGGGAAGCCGCCGAAAAGGCCACCGCCGAGGATGTGCAGCGGCTCAGGGCCACCGTTGCCGAACAGCGCGGCTTTCGCGGCGATTCCGAAGCCTTCATCTCCGCTGACATGAAGTTCCATACACAGATCGCCGCCATCTCCGGCAATCCGATCTATATTGCCGTCAGCGAGGCGATGCTGGGCTGGCTGAAGGAATACCACACCGAAATGCTGATCTGGACCGGCAAGGAAAAGTTCACGCTGACCGAGCACGAAGAGATCATCGGCCGCATCGAGAAAAAGGATGCCGATGGCGCCGAGAAGGCGATGATCAAGCATCTCGAACGCTCGCGCGCGCTCTATGTGATGAATTCTGAAAAATAATCTCGGCGGTTCAGCCGATCCGAAGGATCGCGTAAGGCGTCATTGCGACCTGGCCTCGGCCAAAAGCTGAAATGTCGACCTGCACGTCTTCCGCCGTCAGGTTCGCCAGCCACGCGATTGTCTTGCCCGAGGCGGAGCGCCCGGCCAGCGCCAGCACCTTGGTTTCATCGCTCGTCCTTGCCGACACATGCGCAAGGCCGGCCAGCTCGCAAAGCCCCTTGATGGCCCCGAAGATCGGCCGGCGCGATCCTTCCGCGACGGGTTCTCCGGATGACGCCAGCACGCCGAACGGTCCGGTGAAGCTGGAGAGCGTGAGCTGTTCCAGTCCAGCGGGCGCGACGCGCGCGGCATATCCGATCGTCCATGCAGCAGCGAACTGACCGGTGTGGCGAGGATCGCTGGCGGCCATGGCAACGCGCTGTCCCTCGGGATTGGGCTTGGTCGCGCTGCCATAGGGGTTCTGGCGCATGGCAATCGTCGACGGGCCGATCCGATAGGGCTTTGCCCCGAAGATCATCGCCCGCGCCGATCGGGTGATGAAAGGCAGCGCCTCCAGCGATTGCATGATGCTGAGATCGTCGGCGGCATGCACGATCGGGCAAGTACAATGGGTGATGAAATCGAGCTGGTCCGCCGGCACGCGCTTGCGGTTGAGTTCGGTGAAGTAGCTGAACATGCCGCCGCCGAGGCGGATATCCGGAAAGGCGCGCCGCGCGGCCGCGTAAACGTCCTCGAGCGGCGGACAGTCCGGCCACGTGCTGCCCGGCGGTGTCGACTGCCGGTCGACCGAAGGCGACACGGCAATGGCCGAGAGTTTTAGCCCGGCCTGGCGCACCAGGTCGGCGACACCTGACATCTCGGCGTCAAGATCGCCGGCGCACACAACGACGCATTCGAGGGTCGTTGCGGCAGCGTGGGCATTTGCGAGCCGGGCGAAAGCGCGCAAGGCGTCGAGCCCGTGGCCGCGCGTCGGATCGTAGTGAAACAGCAGCTGTTGTGGGCCGAGTGTCGTCAGCGTGGAGAGGTTCGCCAGTGCCGTCTCGACATCTTCGGGATAGATGACCACTCCGACATCCGGCAGCGTTGGCCCGGCTTCGCCGAGTTCGACGCGGACCGGTTCGCTGGCCACGGCGGCAGCCGGCGCTTTGCCTTCACCTGCGATGCGCAGGCTGATCGTCTGGCGCAGGGTTTGGCCGGCAGGCAGCACATAGGGCCAGGGCAGCGCCAGCGGTCGCACATAGGTCTTGTAGGAGGCGTCCGACCAGTTGCGCTGGTCCTCCATTTCGAAAGTATCGCCTTCCATCCGGCATTCGGCGGTGACGCCAGGCCGAACCTGATGGGTGATGGCGCGGATATCCTTGAAAGGCTGCCAGGGGTCTATCAGTTCGGGAAGCTTTGTCGCCTCCACGCTGCCGTCCGTATGCTCGACCTTGACCGGGCTGCCGGCGAGGTCGGCGATCGGGTGAAGGATGCAGAAGCCGCAGCGGTTGGTTTCGAAATCGCTCTCGGGAAGGGCGCTGACCTCGAAGACCAGACGGCCATCGGCGGAGCCTTTGATGGTGGCGCGGAAGCCGAGCCGGGTTCCATCGGGGGCCAGGCAGCTTGCCGAATAGCTGACCGAAAAAGCGTCGGCAGCCTGGTCGATGATCAGGTCCGTCAAATTTAGCTCATAGGTGCCCCAGTCGCGGTCACGCACGATATAGGCGACGGCGCGCAGCACTTCGGTGCCGCCATGGCTGATGGTGCGTAGATTGCCGTTGACGAAGTCGGCGCTAAGCGCGCCCGCGCGCAGCCTGACCGGCTCGGCTTCGACCGTACGTGTGCCGTAGAGCAGGAAGGCATCGTCGGTCATTTCAGCAAGGCGTCGAGTTGCACCGTTTGCCGGCTCGCGGCACCGGCGTAAGCCGCCTCGACCAGCGCGAACGTCTCGAGATTGTCCGCTCCCGAGGTCGCCGGTTCGATCCCCTTTGCCAGGCAGTCTACCCAGTGCTGCTGGATGGCGACAACGCTTTCCTGGATGTTGTGCCAGGGACGCGACGCCCATGGCAGCAGCGGCGGCGAGACGTCGGTGACGACCGTGCCGTTCCTGCCGGTGACGGTGAGCCGGTATTCCTGCGCCAGCCGGATCGTTCCGTCGCTGCCGTCGATCTCGATCAGCGTCTCGGGAAACGGCTCGGTCGCAAGCTTCGTCGCGTAGCTGCAGTCGACCACGGAGGTTGCGCCGCTCTTGTGGTCCATCAGCATGGTCGCCACATCCTCGCCCGCGATACTAGGATTGATGCGGGCGGTTCGCGTCGTGATGGTCGAGACGTCGCCGAGCAGGAAACGGGCGATGTCGAGGACATGGATGCCGAGGTCCTCGATGATGAAACGCTTTCCCGTCGCCAGATAGGGTTGGCCGGAAAACACGTCATAGGCGGAGCGGAAGGAGATGCGCCCGAAGAAAGACGTGCCGATCTCGCCGCTGTCGAGCACGGCGCGCACCGCCTGGATCGGCGACTGCCAGCGAAAATTCTCATGCACCATCAGCGGCACGCCTGCTTGTGCGCATGCCCGGACCATGGCCTTGGCGTCGGCCAGCGTCGGCGCGAATGGCTTTTGGCAGATCACCGGAACGCGATGAGCGGCCGCCATTTCGACAAGCGGACGATGGCTGGGCGCGGTGGTGGCGATATCGACGAAGTCGAGGCTTTCGCGGGCAAAAAGTTCCGCCGCATCGGTATAGCGCTTCGCAATGCCGAATTGGTCGCCGACGATCTTGAGCCGTTCCGGATCACGGTCGCAGATGGCGACGATCGAGGCGCCCGCAATGCCGCGCCAGGCGTGCATCTGGTTGACGGCAAAGAAGCCGCAGCCGATCAGCGCTCCACGCAACTCCGCCATGCTCAACCCGCCTTCGCCATCTGCATCAAGGTGACGCGCTGTTGAAGCCGGCGTTGTGCCTGGTCGACGACAACGGCGACGATGATGACGAGACCCTTGATCACCATCTGCCAAAACGAACTCACGCCCATCATCACCAACCCGTCCGAAAGAATGCCGATGACGAAGGCGCCGACGATGGTGCCGCCGATCGTGCCGCGCCCGCCCGACATCGAGGTACCGCCAAGCACCGCCGCCGCAATGGCGTTGAGCTCGAAACTTTCGCCTGTCGCCGGATGCGAAGCCATCAGCTCGGACGAGATGATCAGGCCGACGATCGCGGCGCAGAAACCGGAGAACATATAGACGAACATCTTCACCATGTTGACACGGACGCCCGAAATCCGCGACGCCCGTTCATTGCCGCCGACCGCGAAGATGTGGCGGCCGAGTGGCGTGTATTTGGCGAGATAGGCGGCTCCCAGCGCAACGACGATCAGGATCCAGATCGCCACCGGCAGGCCGAGCAGCCGGCCGGCGCCGAGGAAACCGAAGCCGGTGGTTCCCAGTTCCGGCTTGCCGACGAGGTTGGGGAAGGTGCGGCCGTCCGACGACAGCAGCGCCAGCCCGCGCGCGACATAGAGCACGCCGAGCGTGGCGATGAACGGTGCAACGTTCAGCCTGGTGATCAGCAATCCGTTGACGGCGCCGATCAATATGCCGACGGCCAGTGTGATCAGCGCGATCTCGAAGACGTTGAAATAGATGGTGTAGCCGATCTGCAGGTCGATGCCGTTGAGCACGAGATAGCCGGCCACCATACCGCACAGGCCGACGATCGAGCCGACCGAAAGGTCGATGCCGCCAGTGATGATGACGAAGGTCATGCCCATCGCCAGGAATGCGTTCAGCGCCACGTGCTTCGACATCAGGATCAGATTGGCGGTCGATAGGAAATTCGGCGCCGCGATCGAGAAGAAGATCAGCACGGCGATCAGCGCGATGAACGTCCGAAGCTTCATCACGGTCAGCAGCACCGAGCCGCCGGAAGTGGAGGGAGCGGCCGCTTTGGCTGGGATGTCAGTCATGGGCGGTGCTCTCCGTGCGTGGGGTCGGTCCGTGGCCAAGCGCGGATGCAGCCACGAGTGCCGCCTCCGTCGCTTCGGCGCGA